>NZ_LT840184.1:6173232-6228857 GCF_900177425.1 Paenibacillus uliginis N3/975
ACCGAAGTAAGATCGGTTTAACTCACTCGTTGTTCAGTTTTCAAAGATCAATGCTTGTTTTTTCGTCATCGCTTTATCTCAGCGGCGACTTTTATAATATATCATACTAGCTTGCTGTTGGTCAAGAACTTTTTTTTGATCTTTTTTTCAATCAATTTTCTCTCAACCTCGTGTTTCTCAATCACCCAATTCAAACGGGCGAAAATTAATATATCATAGAGAAGTGGCTGGCGTCAACCATTATATTAAAGTTAATTTAAGACCGAGCAGCAATGCCACTCCCGGAACACCGAGCACCATCACCGTCCCTACTGTCATAGGATTAAGCGGAATGTATGTTTCAGCCGATAGACCCGAGAAGTTCACAATGTAAATAGCAAGCGCCGAAAGCGCCAAATGAGATCCGAACACGGTAAGCCATCCGAGTCCCAGCCTTTTTTTAAAAACGACAAGTACTAGAAGAAGAAGTGAGATACACAGGACTCCGGCTACTATTAATTTCATCACTATACCTCCTGATTTAAGTTTTGCGAGTTATAACCGCCACTTTTATCACCCATTCTCCCGCTTTCGTTCTTCTTCGTGCATATGAGCACTGTTCATTTTCAATTCTTTGGCTTGTTTCAGGTTCATCTGATATTTACGCTCAGCAGCCTCCAGCATGTAGATCGCATAATCAATCTGATCTTGTCCCATGGCCTCTTGAAACATGAGATGCGCTCGCTCCCACTCCATCTGGGATTTTCGCACGTCCATAAATACACTCCACATTTTTTCTTGCTCTTCAGCCGTTATCATTGGTTCCCGATTGGATTTACCAGTCCTGTTCCACCAACTCATCTGAATCTACCTCCCTAATATGTAGTCCGGATAATACCGCCTGTACCATACATATCGAGAGAAGGACAAACTTAGAACAACAAAAAAAGGAGCCCCTCAGGACTCCTCATGACTAATCTTTAATAATACATATAAGAAACCGTTAGAGCTCTCTTCGGCCCTCAAGAGCCTTGGACAGCGTCACTTCATCCGCATATTCCAGATCCCCGCCTACCGGCAAACCATGGGCTATACGTGTTACTTTAATTTCGAAGGGACGAACCAATCGTGAAATATACATTGCTGTCGCTTCCCCTTCGATATTCGGGTTGGTAGCCAGAATAAGTTCTTTCACCCGTTCATCACTAAGTCGAGTAAGGAGCTCTTTTAGCCGGATTTCCTCAGGTCCAATCCCCTCCATCGGGGAGATTGCTCCATGAAGCACATGATAGTACCCGTCAAACTCCTTAGTTCGCTCCATCGCCACCAGATCCTTGGCATCCTGTACCACACAGATGACGGATGGATCCCGGGTCTTATCCTGACAGACACGGCAGGGATCAGTATCGGTGATATTGCAGCAGACCGAGCAGTAATGAAGATTGCGTTTCACACTGACCAGCGCTTTGGCAAAATCAATGACGTCGTCTTCTTTCATATTAAGGACGTGAAAAGCCAGGCGGGCAGCCGTTTTCGGCCCCACACCCGGCAACCTGGTAAATGCATCGATCAGCTTCGCGATCGGTTCGGGATAGTACAAATGTAAACTACTCCTTCTACCTATAGATTAGAACAAGCCCGGAATTTTCATACCGCCCGTAAATTTACCCATATCGGTGTTAGCAAGCTCCTCAGCTTTAGTGAGCGCGTCATTTACTGCTGTCATAACGAGATCCTGTAGCATTTCAACGTCGTCTGGATCTACTGCTTCAGGCTTGATGTTAATAGCTATAACTTGCTTGTGACCGCTGACTTGTACGGTAACTACCCCGCCGCCAGAAGACCCTTCTACTGATTTCGTAGCGAGTTCTTCCTGCGCCTTCAGCATTTGCTCCTGCATTTTTTTTACCTGCTTCATCATTTGGTTCATATTATTCATGGGTTCATCTCTCCTTTGTGGAATGCACGAAAAAGCGTGCTAATCTTTTATGACAACGAGGTCTTCACCAAATAGTTGGATCGCCTCATCAATCCATGGCTTCTCTCCGCTGGCTTCGGCTTCTTCATGCTCCAGCTTTAATTCCTCGGCTGGAGGCTTACCAGCGCCTTCAACGGCATCGCTCCAATCGCGCAACATCATAGTCACCAGACGGTACGGATTACCGAGCTGAGACTCCAGCACTCCCTCAATCACCTGTTTGTTAGCAGGCTTCTCGGTTGTTTCGCGGTGGATGTTATTCTTGAAGGCGACCAGAACGTTATCTTCCCATACGGATACAGGCTCTCCATCCACAAACCAGGCATGAACGGTGACCTTCTCCTCCTTCACGCTCTGTAGGATCTGACCCCACTGCCGCTGCACATTCAAAAATGGCTCACCGGTTTTTGCCGCTACATACTGATCCATATGCTGCGGCTTCTTAGCTGTTGATGCCATTTTCGGAGCAGGGGTCCGTGTTGGTTTGGAAGCATCACGGCCTTCGGCTGCCGGAACGCCTTTCTGCAGAATACGCTCAAGCTTTTTCTCAAGAGAAACTACCTGCTGCTTCAATCGGTTCAGTTCATCGGCATCAGCCGATCTTCCCGCAGAAGTACCTTGTTCAACCGCAGCGTCGCCGCCTTGCGGTATTCCGCATATCTTAAGCAGCGCCACTTCAAACAACGTCTGTGGCTGTGATGCGTATTTCATCTCGCTTTGGTAGCGGTTGAGCGTATCAATCATCCGGAAAAGCTCTTCCTTGGAGAAAGCCTCTGCCATCTCCTTGAAATCAGCCGGATTCAGTACACGATCCGTCAGCTTATCTGCTCCTGGGACCATTTTGATCATGAGCAGATCACGGAAGTAATACAGCAGGTTTTCCATGCATTTGTCGGCACTTTTACCTTCCTGCATAAACTGTTCTACCATTTGCAGCACAAGTCCTGCATCTCCCTGCTTTATGGCAGCGGCCAGACGGCCAAACTGCTCCGAGGGGATGCCTCCTGTCATGTCCATAACCTGCTGATAGGACACCTTGCCTCCGGTAAAGGATGCAATTTGGTCTAAAATGCTAAGTGCATCACGCATTCCACCGTCTGACAATCTTGAAATATACTGCAGGGCAGACGGCTCAGCAGTAATGCCCTCTTCCAAACATATGCGCTCCAAGCGCTCACTCTGCTCTTCCAGAGAAACCCTCCGGAAATCGAAGCGCTGACACCGTGATATGATGGTGGCCGGCAATTTATGCGGCTCGGTAGTAGCCAATATAAACATCACATGCGCCGGGGGTTCTTCCAGCGTCTTCAGCAATGCATTAAACGCCTCCGTGGTAAGCATGTGTACTTCATCAATAATGTAAACCTTGCGCCGTACCTCGGTAGGTGCGTACTTCACTTTTTCCCGCAAATCGCGGATTTCCTCAACGCCGCGGTTTGATGCCGCGTCAATTTCCTGAACGTCCATTACAGCCCCAGACGTTATCCGCTTGCATGCTTCACATTCGTTGCAGGGTTCCTCTGCCGATCCATTCTCACAGTTCACGGCTTTGGCCAAAATTTTAGCAGCACTGGTCTTACCTGTACCCCGCGGACCGCTGAACAGGTAGGCATGGGAGACCCGCTGCTCGCGGATAGCGTTCTGCAGGGTTTGGATAATATGCCGCTGGCCTACCATGTCGCGGAACGACTGGGGCCTCCAGGCACGATATAACGCAATATGTTCCACTCTGCTTTACCCTCTTTCAACTTCCACTTCCGCGGCTTAATGCCGCTTTTTTAGGATATAAGAAAGCATAAACTCCCTTATATCACAAGAATAAACTTACGCATAACCCAGTCCAGCCAGGCCATATACGTCGATAAAGTTTTTCTTATTATACTACATTCTATACTAATTTCCTCAGCCCAGCAAAACGTTTGCCAAGGAAAAAATCAAGGACATAATTCATGAAAAAAGCACCCCTGTCCAAAATGACAGAGATGCTTGTGTACTCGGTATGTATGTACCGTGCACCTGTTATTGATAATTGCGATCCGAGCGGCAATCCTGAGCAACAACTCGGGTTAGGCACCCCTCCGGCACAAAAGCGGACCTGCTTATGGCTGCTTCCTTCCGGACCTGACCAGGTTCACAGGTGCTCATTGCGGAGGACCCAGCCGTCAACATCGAGCGCAGGGACCAGCCTCACATCGACAATACCTCTAACAGGAATTCAACCTCGCTACAGCGGATTGCGAGTTACAGGGCACCGCTACCTCCCCGTCTAGCACGGCGAAATTAAGTATATCGCATGCATGTCGAAATTGCAACCTGAGGGAAGAACTTGGCGAGCGTTCCATTAAATCGAAAACCCTCCGCACAAGGCGAAGGGTCTGATTATTAGATACCGTATTTCTTTTTAAATCTATCGACACGGCCACCAGCATCCAAGAACTTCTGCTTACCAGTGAAGAACGGATGGCAGTTGGAGCAGATTTCCACGCGAAGGTCCGGCTTTACGGAACCTGTTTCAAACGTGTTACCGCACGCGCAAGTTACCGTGGTAACATGATATTTCGGTTGAATATCTTGTTTCATTAGACTTTCACCTCTTTCCGCCCTGAGCCTCATGCGGACTCAGAGTTAAATGGACACATAAAAAAAGTATATCACGGGGACATTATTTGTGCAATAGCCCATATAAAACGACGTCAGCAGACTCGTCCACGGCCCGAATTTCAGCAGTTGATTGTCAAATAGCTGGCATTCGTATCGCCATTTTCTAGATAACAGACGGCTTCTTCTTCGGACGCCTCATTCCGGGAGGTGGTACATGCGTGTACGAGCCAATAACTACATCAGGCAGCTCTTCCTGCATAATCTCAATCGCTTGCTTCATACCAAGGATTTCTCCTTGCGCAGGCGGAATCAGCTCAAGATAACTCTCCGGATCAATATTCAAGTTCCGAAGCTGAATCAGACGGAGACCTGTGCGGCGGACAAACTCGATCATGGCCTCAACCTCTTCCTCACGGTCGGTGACACCCGGGAAGATGAGATAGTTGATGGACGTATATACCCCTTGATCAGTCGCATACCGCAGTGATTTCTCTACATTAGCCAGGTTGTAGCCGCGGGGCTTATAGTAGGCATTGTAGTGATCATCCAGTGCACTAATCGTGCTGACACGCATCAAATCAAGGCCAGCATCCACGATGCCGCGAATAAAATCGGTCAACCCAGCGTTAGTATTGATGTTGATGTAACCCATATCTGTGATGGACCGGACTTCGCGCATCGCTTCAATGATAATCTTCGCTTGTGTGGAAGGCTCGCCTTCACAACCCTGTCCGAAGCTGATAATGGACTCCGGTGTCTTCAAGTGCTCCAGCATAATTTGAACCAGTTCATCCGTGCGGGGGCGGAAGTTCATCCGGGTCTGAGGTGATACAAAGCCACTGTCGTCCGGCTGTTCTGAAATACACCCGAAGCATCCTGCATTACAGGAATAGGATACTGGTACAGCACCCTCCCAGCGGTTCAGAAACGTGTTGGATGCCGTCAAGCATTCATAACCGAGAGCACAATTGGTCAGATGTTCATAGAGACGGTTCTCCGGGTATTTTTCAGTCAATTTCTTAACACCCAGCTCCAGCTCTCCCAAATCACAGTTAACGGGATTCCACTTCTCGGGATCGTCTGTTAAGCGGGCAGCTGTATAGAAAGCTCCATCTTTCCACACGACAGCAGAGTAACCAAACAGCGGAAGCTTATATTCTTTATCCGTCTTTACGTATCCAGGAAGACACAGACGTGTATAGCCTTGAGGCAAAAGAGCGCCAACGGCTGTCTCGTTCCCAGGTAGCGCAGACATTTCCCCCGTTTCCGGATCCATTCCGATAGCACGGGTGTTCGGCAGCCCCACCAGGGTTGCGCCTTCCGGCAGTGGAATCAATTCATCTTCCAGTATCTCAACAATCATATCCCCACTGCGGGCAAGTCCGAACAGTTCGGAATGATCATAGACATTTCCTTGCTCATCTGCATAAACCAAATACATGTCGTTCTCCTATTCTAAGGTTGATTCTCAAACCTTGCTCTCAGCCTTGTGTAACTGAGGCCGTCGAAGGACGCGTTGTGCGTCTTGTCGGTTGGCTTGGTGCTGCAGAACCGTTGCCCCCGTTCACATCGAATGAAGCGAGGAATTCGGCGTTGGTCTTGCTATCCCGCATTTTTTTGAGGAAACCTTCCACAAAATCAGCGGAGTCGTTCATATTTTTACGGATAGCCCAAATCGTGTCCAGTTCTTCCTTACTTAGAAGCACTTCTTCACGCCGTGTGCCAGAGCGTCTGATGTCGATCGCAGGGAAAATACGACGTTCCGCAAATCTGCGATCCAGGTGCAGCTCCATATTACCGGTTCCTTTGAACTCTTCATAGATGATATCGTCCATTCTTGAACCTGTGTCAACCAAAGCCGTCGCCAAAATCGTCAGACTCCCGCCTTCCTCCACGTTACGCGCCGAACCAAAGAACCGCTTCGGACGATGAAATGCTGCCGGATCAATACCGCCGCTGAGTGTTCTGCCAGAGGGTGGAATGACAAGGTTATATGCCCGTGCCAATCGTGTAATGCTATCCAGCAAAATAACGACATCCTTCTTATGTTCAACCAGCCGCAGTGCGCGCTCCAAAACAAGTTCCGCAACCTTAATATGGTTCTCTGGTAGCTCGTCGAATGTCGATGCAACCACTTCACCCTTTACAGAGCGCTGCATGTCGGTTACTTCTTCAGGACGTTCGTCAATGAGCAGTACAAACAGTTCAATTTCGGGATGATTGGTTGAAATACTGTTGGCAATTTCTTTTAAGAGGAGCGTCTTTCCCGCTTTTGGCGGAGCTACGATCAAACCGCGTTGTCCTAAGCCTACAGGAGCAAGTAAATCCATAATTCGAGTGGACAACTGATTAGGGGATGTTTCTAACACTAGCTTATCTTGCGGATAAAGAGGAGTCAGGGCCGGGAAATGCAAGCGTTCCGCTGCAATTGCAGGATTCTCGCCATTAACGGCATTTACCTGCAAAAGACCAAAGTACCGTTCGTTCTCTTTAGGAGTTCTGCACTTACCGGAGACCAAGTCTCCTGTTCTCAAATCAAACTTGCGTATCTGGGATGCAGAAATGTAGATATCCTCCGTGCTCGGAAGATAGTTGATCGGTCTCAAAAAACCGTATCCCTCTGGTAAAACTTCGAGAACACCTTCCATAAACATCAGGCCGCTCTGTTCCGCCTGTGCCCGGAGAATAGCGAATATTAGTTCTTTCTTCTTCAGCTGACCATAGTACGGTATCTGGTACTTTTTGGCCAGTTTATACAGATCCGTCAGCTTCATGCCTTCCAAATCGGAAATTTGTAAATCCATTCAATAACCACCTATTCAATTTTTAATTCTGGGTAAGGCTTTTCAGCCGCTTCAAGTCTATAAGTCTATGATTGCATCACTAGGATAGGATTACCCAATTCAGAGGGAGATATGCAGGCCAAGTAACCTTTTTTGTGAATTCTTAAAAAGGGCCGCCTCTGCTACTCCCTATGAGGGTTATGTTATCCTGATTAATCTTCTGTCTCCCGCCATACATCAGCGCCAAGCAGACGAAGATTGGTGACCAGATGGTCATAACCACGGTCAATAAACTCCACGCCGCTGACTTCTGTAACACCTTCCGGAACAGTCAATCCCGCAATGACAAGTGCCGCGCCTGCACGAAGATCGGTTGCCTTTACTTTGGCAGCATTCAGCTTCCCGCCATCGATAATAGCAGAGCGTCCTTCGACACGAATTTTCGCTCCCATACGCACCAATTCCGGTACATGCTTGAACCGGTTACTGTATACAAAATCGCTAAGCACACTGACACCCTCCGCCTGCGTCAGCAAGCTGGTCATCGGAGATTGGAGATCCGTTGCAAATCCGGGATAAACGAGCGCCTTCACATCAACATGCCCATAGCGTTCCTTACCAATGACCCGGATGCTTTCGTCCAGCTCTTCAATACCGACACCCATCTCCAGCAGCTTGGCTGTGAGAGCCTCCAAATGTTTAGGAATGACATTATCAATTACAACATCACCGCGAGTAGCTGCTGCGGCAATCATATAAGTTCCGGCTTGAATCCGGTCGGGAATAATGGAATGACGGCAGCCATGCATATGAGTGACGCCTTCGATCCGGATCGTTTCCGTACCGGCGCCCTTAATGACAGCTCCCATGGAATTTAACAAAGTAGCAACATCTATGATTTCAGGCTCTTTCGCCGCATTTTCGATAATTGTGGAGCCTTTGGCTTTCGCAGCCGCCAGCATAATGTTAATTGTCGCCCCGACACTACTTACGTCCAGATAAATTTTTGCGCCCCGCAGCTCTTTCGCGTGCAGATGAATAGCGCCATGCTCATTAGTCACGGTCGCTCCAAGCGCTTCAAATCCTTTGATATGCTGGTCGATAGGACGAGGTTCAAAGTTACAGCCGCCCGGCAGGCCGATAACGGCTTCTTTAAATCTTCCAAGCATTGCGCCCATCATATAATACGAAGCGCGAAGCTTCTTAACAGGCCCGTTTGGCATCGGAATGGATTTGATTCTGGAAGGATCGATTTTCATCTGATTACCTTCCCACAAAACTTGTCCGCCCAGCTCTTCCAATATTTCAGAATACACAGCTACATCACTCAAAAGTGGCAAGTTGTCCAGCACAACTTCTGTTTCCGCCAGAATCGCTGCAGGTATTAATGCAATCGCACTGTTTTTGGCACCACTAATTGTCACAGTACCTTGCAGTGGACGTCCACCGCTGATCATCAATTTTTCCATAAGCTTAAGGGTCCCCCTACATCACTTCGCAGCCGATAATGGTTATGATTGGCAGTATTTTGGGTTGATAACAAGCGACAAACACAGTTTCGCCGTCATAGGATGACATAAGTTTCTAAGAGAAGAATAAAAAACAGCAGAATTATGGCTACCCACAATTAAAATGGAAAAACACCGGCTTAGCGGTGTGCTTTCCATTCTAAACTATGGAAGTGGACAGCCCGGAGAGGGCTGTCCTCATTTATATTAAATCAAAAATATATTGAAGTGCCAAAAAGGCGCATCGCAAAAATCAATTATGCTTTGTTGTTGGATCCAAATTCGCGGATTTTACCAATAACCGTTTGTTTGATTGCTTCACGGCCTGGTTTGAGGAATGTACGCGGATCGTAAGCTTCTGGCTTCGCAGCAAGCACTTCACGAACAGCTTTCGAGAATTCAATCTGGTTCTCAGTGTTCACGTTGATCTTGGAAGTACCCAGCGAGATAGCTTTCTTGATATCATGAGTCGGGATACCTGTTCCGCCATGAAGAACGAGCGGCAGGCTGACTGCGTTACGGATTTCTTCCATTTCTTTAAAGCCAAGGTTAGGCTCGCCTTTGTATGGTCCATGTACAGAACCCAATGCAGGTGCAAGAGTGTCGATACCCGTTTCGTTCACGATACGTACGCAGTCGTCCAACTTCGCATACATAACATCACCGATAACGTCATCTTCTTGACCGCCAACCATTCCAACTTCTGCTTCAACAGAAACACCTTTAGCATGTGCATACTCAACCACTTGCTTAGTTGTTGCAATGTTGGTGTCAATCGGGCTGTGGGAGTCATCGATCATAACAGAAGTAAATCCTGCGTCGATAGCTTCCTTACATTTCTCAACACTTGAACCATGGTCCAAATGGATAGCTACAGGTACAGTAATTTTCAAGTCTTCGATGAGGCCTTGTACCATTTTTACAACCGTATTAAAACCGCCCATGTAACGCGCTGCACCTTCAGATACACCAAGAATTACTGGCGACTTCTCTTCTTCTGCCGCTTCAAGAATCGCATGTGTCCACTCGAGGTTATTGATGTTGTATTGACCAACTGCATACTTTCCTTCGAGAGCTTTGTTGAGCATGTCTTTCATTGATACTAATGGCATGGTCCATCCTCCTATAGTCGATATGTCTAGTATATATAGCCGACGTTCTTATACGTTAGTATTATACCACATCGCGTAATAAATACTAAACAAGCAAATAGCAAAAAGCTGTGCATCCTCTCACAAGAGGCAAAAAAAGAATTCTGCCATAACGCAGAATTCAATGTTTAACTGCATGTATTCGTTTTATTTTTGAGTTGCATATTGACGGCCAGGCGCATTTCATCAATATCGAAAGGTTTGGTGAAATGCATCAGAGCCCCGAGATCTGTCGCTTCCTTAATCATATCTAGCTCACCGTAAGCGGTCATCATGATCACTTTGATATCCGGATTCATCTGTTTGATATGCTTTAAAATTTCAAGTCCGTCCATTCCAGGAATTTTCATATCGAGAAGTACTAAATCAGGTTCATGCTTCCTCACAATATCGAGCGCTATCTTGCCGTTGGCGGCCTGGTAAGTCTCATAACCTTCGCTACTAAAAACCTCCATCAGCAAAATACGAATCCCGTTCTGATCGTCCACAATCAACACTTTATGTTTGTCCATTCAACAACCTCCCCATCAATGATCAGCGTTATATATATCAAACGAAATAAAAGTTCCTAACTTTCCCTTTACTAACCATTATTTGTATTCGCCTGATGATAGCAAATTCCTTCCTTACATCTGAAAAGTACTTAAAAAAACAATGTTTTTCTTCATTCTTATCGCAAGGAACTGGAAATTTCATTTTATGGACGGTTCATTTCTTTGGCATACAAAAAAATCCTCCCTAATGAGGGAGGATTTGCGTATTAAGACTGATGCTGAATCGAAGCTTTTACAAACTCACGGAACAGCGGCTGCGGACGGTTCGGACGGGACGTAAATTCCGGATGGAATTGAACCGCAAGGAACCAAGGATGTCCTGGAAGCTCCACGATTTCCACTAATCTTCCGTCAGGAGACGTGCCGGAAATGCGCAGGCCTGCTTTTTCAACATCTTCACGGTATTGGTTGTTGAACTCATACCGGTGACGGTGTCTTTCATAAACCAGTTCATCATCGTAGCAAGACATAGCCAGGGAACCCGGTGTCAGCTTACAAGGATACAAGCCAAGACGCATGGTGCCGCCCAAATCCTCCACGTCCTTCTGCTCCGGCAGAAGGTCGATGACTGGATATTCTGTTGCCGGGTTGATCTCGGAGCTATTAGCACCTTCCAGACCAACCAAAGAGCGTGCATACTCGATAACGGATACCTGCATGCCAAGACAAATACCGAAGAAAGGAATGTTCTGCTCACGAGCGTAACGGATTGCTGTGATTTTCCCTTCAATACCACGGTCGCCGAAGCCGCCTGGTACGAGGATACCACCGATTCCGCCGAGCATCTGCTCCACATTGCTCTGGGTAATTTCTTCCGCGTTAACCCAGCGGATCTTCACTTCAGCATTAGCATCGAATCCGGCATGTGACAACGACTCAACCACACTAAGATAAGCATCATGAAGGGCAACGTATTTACCTACAATTGCAATTTCAACGCTCTTCTCCAGCTTGGAAACGCGGTCCACGAGCGCTTCCCACTCGGTCATATCCGGCTCCGGTGTGTTCAGCTTCAAGTGATTTACTACGATCTCGTCAAGACCTTCCTCACGCAAATTTAGAGGAACTTCGTACAGTGTAGATGCATCACGGCATTCTACAACCGCATTCGCGTCAATGTCGCAGAACAGAGCTATTTTAGCTTTCATCTCAGTAGAAAGCTCATGCTCGGTCCGGCATACGATAACATTTGGCTGAATACCGATGCTGCGGAGTTCTTTTACGCTGTGCTGGGTTGGCTTCGTCTTCACTTCGCCGGCTGCTTTGATATACGGGATGAGTGTTACGTGAATGTACATCACGTTATCGCGGCCCACTTCGCTTTTGATTTGGCGGATCGCCTCAAGGAACGGAAGGCTTTCGATGTCGCCTACAGTACCTCCGATTTCCGTAATTACGACGTCAGAGCCTGCCTCGCGTCCAGCGCGGAACACACGCTCCTTGATTTCATTCGTAATGTGCGGGATAACTTGAACGGTGCCGCCCAAATACTCTCCACGGCGCTCCTTGCTAATAACGGAGGAGTATATTTTACCGGTCGTGACGTTGCTGTTCTTCGACAGATTGATATCAATAAAACGCTCATAGTGCCCAAGGTCCAAGTCCGTCTCCGCGCCGTCATCCGTTACGAAAACTTCGCCGTGCTGATAAGGGCTCATCGTACCCGGATCTATATTAATGTAAGGATCAAATTTCTGGATCGTTACCTTTAGCCCTCTGTTCTTCAGCAGTCTGCCGAGCGAAGCCGCGGTAATCCCTTTACCCAAGGAAGACACAACCCCGCCTGTTACGAAAATATACTTTGTCACAGTAAAAACCCTCCTAAATAAATTCGAAAAAATCAGGCGACATATGATGTTTATGGTAACCCTTTTACTTCTGATTCATCATCAAACAGCAATAAAAATGAACGGTGCCCGCTTCTATAGTAAAAAAGCGAGCCGACCGATTGACATATGACAGCTTTCCGGTGAATCAAGTCGGCCTGTCAGCTAACAGCAAATAACTCTATAATCACGCGCCGTTAACCCACGGGGGTTACTTGAAATCCGCAAATGGTGCTGCGTACACTATTACAACAATTCCCTAAAACAAACAAAAAAAGTGACCCCGAAAAGTAACGGGGCACTTTTATAAATTAATCATATTTAAACACTTAAATCATAAGCCCAAGCAATAGTTTACTCTGTGCCTTGTCTCCTTGTCAAGAGAAGAACCAGCCCCAAATCGCCCCAATATGGAGGCAAAAAACTAAAGCATGAGAAACCATTTATTTATCGGTCCAAATCGTTGTCGTTCTCATCGGCATCCGAGGCGTCTTCATCCTCGTCCTCAGAATCCTCATCGTCCATATCATCGTCGTCAAGGACAACTTCTTCGTCTACTTCTTCATCGGCATCGTCATCATCGGAATAGATATCATCATCTGATTCTTCATCGACGTTGTCGTAATCTTCTTCCGTATCATCCACGCTATATGTTTCTTCTTCGTCTGCGAAATCATCATCGTCGTCCTCGTCATTAATGATGCGCGGACGCTTCGCATTCGCCACGGGATCGTCGGAACGCTCAAGAGGGTACCACCGCTTCAAGCCCCACAAGTTGGTGCCAACGCAGGCAAAACGCCCATCGATATTGATCTCGGTATATAACTGAGCAATCGTTTCGTTAATTTCTTGTTCCTTAAAACTGCGAAGCTTGGCCACCTCATTCATCAGGTCACGGTAGTAATACGGCGTATTAGCCGCTTTGAGTACCATAAAAGCCAGGTCCACCATCGGGATTTCCTGAATCTTTTCTGGATCGATTTTTAAATTGAGCGGATTACTCACTAACGTACACTTCCTCTCACGCAATCTTCACCTTGCATACCATTATTATCTCAACATATCCATTATCAAAACTAAGTAAAACCTATTTAGACTCAAAAATCAAGTTTTTATCACTTCACTGCCAACGCAAGTAGAAACGACTTCGTCGTCCTGTTCTAAGGGCGACAGAGTTTCTGCGAAAAATATAAGCCAAGTATAAAAATTCAGATTTATACTTTCTTGCATTTGGAAAAAGACGGAGAGCAACTCTCCGCCTTCTGACTGTATCCGCCCCAAGGATCGACTCCTCACGGGATAGATGAAAGAACCCCAATGTTCTCTCCGTTTATATTATGTTCGCCATTAGCGTTTGACACGCCGAACAGGGCCTATTTCCCTGAAAAAAGGGCAGTGTCCCATTCGGGCAACCTCCTCCATTCATACAATACTTCAGCAACGGTTCATCGAAGGGGGATTGCCAGGCATGAACTACACCCGGATCATGCAATCATTGCTTTTGGAGACGGCCCCTCTGCAGCACGGCCTGGAAGAGGATCGGAGGATCCTGACATTTCATGATCCTAAGGTCTACTTCGACTGCGTTCATGAATGGAATGAGCTGTCCGGATCCGCCTCACATTTGCAGAATGTCAGTTATTCTTCACTCACTCACTCGATTATCGCCTCATCTTCCCTTACAGCCCGTATGGAATCAGAATTTAAGCATGATATAACCGTGGAGGAAGATAGCCGGGTATGCATTCATGCCGTACAAGGTAGCATTGGCTCCGGTCCGGGAGTACCTTGGGGAGTCAAACAGATTAGAGCCCCTCAAGCCTGGTCGATCTCAACCGGGCATCGCATCAAGATCGGGGTTATCGATACCGGTGTTGACTTCAGCCATCCTGACCTCCAACATTCCGTGACTAGAGGAGTCAATCTGGTCAACCGAGGTATGCTGCCCTATGATGACAACGGTCACGGCACACACATCTCCGGTACCATCGCAGCAGCTAATAGTACTCAGGGAATGATCGGGGTCGCCCCTAGATCGACAGTGTATCCTGTAAAAGCGTTCGACCACAACGGATCCGCTTTTGTGTCGGATATTGTCATGGGCATTGACTGGTGTGTGAATACCGGTGTTGACATTATCAATATGAGTTTCGGTATGCAAACCCGCAGCCGAGCCCTGCTTGATATCGTCTCTAAAGCCTACCAGTCCGGCGTCATTATTGTAGCTTCCTCAGGTAACGACGGTAAGCGTCGTTCCGTGGATTACCCTGCCCGTTATCCGCAGACCATCTCGGTAGGCGCAACGGACCGGAACCGTAGAATTCCGCCTTTCAGCAACCGGGGGCAGTATGTTGATATTTATGCTCCAGGCGACAAAATTGTATCAGCCTGGCTGCACGGTAAATATCATGAAATGAGCGGCACTTCTATGGCAACCTCCCATATCAGCGGCACAATCGCCCTCCTGCTGGCGCAAAAGCCCGGTATCAAACCCGCCACAATCAAGTCACTGTTGCGGCGAACCTCGATTCCACTACGTCTTCGTAAAGGTCGAACGATGTCTGATAGTGGCGAAGTTCATACACTAAAATTCCTCCGTGAAGGATTAAAGCTTTAATCTCATGGAATCGGAAGTATCATTTCATGTCATAACAAACAGCCGCTTGCCTATAACGGGTAAGCGGCTGTTAAGGTTGAATCGGTTGAATCGGTTGAATACGGTTGTCTCATTCCGTTACTACGCACTATAACTGGCGTAAAGACGATTCGCTGTTACATCCGTTCTGGGGCAGATACGCCCACCAGACGCAGCACATTCGCCAGAACGGTCCGAACAGCTCCGAGAAGCGCAAACCTCGCTTGAGTCTGCTCTGCATCCTCTGTGATCACACGTTCGGCTCTGTAATAACTGTGGAACAGCGAAGCCAGTTCATATACATAGCGGATGAGGCGGTGTGGCGCATAGTTCTCAGCGGCAAGAGATACTTCTTGAGGAAGCTCGCCGATTTTGCGCAAGATGTCATATTCATGCTCCGCTGTAAGGAAGCCGAGGTTAACATCCTTCAGAGGAAGCAGGTTAATTCCCTGTTCTTCAGCTTGGCGGAACACGCTGCAAATCCGAGCATGAGCATACTGCACATAAAACACCGGATTTTCATTGGACGTCGAAACAGCCAGATCCATGTCAAAATCAAGGTGCGAATCCATGCTTCGCATCGTGAAGAAATAGCGGATCGCATCGACGCCTACTTCATCCATCAGATCTTCCATCGTTACGGCTTTGCCGGTACGCTTGGACATCTTCACCTTTTCGCCGTCCTGGAACAGACTTACCATCTGGGCGATCAATACGATCAGCTTGTCCGGATCGTTGCCCAAAGCCTCCATGGCGGCCTTCATGCGTGGTATATATCCATGATGGTCCGCACCCCAGATATTCATCACGCGGTCATAGCCGCGCTCATATTTATTGCGGTGATAAGCGATATCCGGGGTCAAATAGGTGTATGTGCCATCATTTTTCACAAGTACGCGATCCTTGTCGTCCCCGTAATCCGTCGTACGCAGCCAAGTTGCTCCGTCCTGATCGAACGCCTCGCCCTTGCTTCTCAGCTCTTCAAGAACCTGCACAACCAAACCGTTCTCATAGAGAGACGTTTCACTGAACCATTCGTCAAAATGAACGCGGAAACGACTCAGATCGCGTTTGATCTTGCCAAGCTCTTTCTCCAGTCCGTATTGACGGAAAAAAGCTGTCCGTTCCTCCGGTGACAGGGATAGCAGGGAATCGCCTTTTTCAGCAACTAGTTCCTTGGCAAATCCTTTGATGTCTTCTCCATGGTAGCCGTCTTCCGGCATCTCAACTTCTTGCCCCAGCTCCTGCAGATAGCGCGCTTCGATGGACTTGCACAGGTTAACCACCTGGTTGCCGGCATCATTAATGTAGTATTCACGGGTAACATCATAGCCTGCAAAATCGAGCACGTTGCAAAGCGCATCACCGACTGCGGCTCCACGGGCATGTCCCAAATGAAGGCTTCCCGTCGGGTTGGCACTGACAAACTCCATCTGGATTTTTTGACCTTGGCCTGTCTTTACGCGTCCGTAGTTCTCTCCCTCTTGTTGAATAAGTCCAATTACGGGATAAAGGTAGCTTTTGTTCAACGTAAAGTTAATAAAACCCGGGCCCGCAATTTCCGCTTTTTCAATCGATGCTTTGCCCGTATCCAGATGCTCCAGAATAGCTTCTGCGATCTGGCGTGGGTTCTTCTTCGCAATCCGAGTCAACTGCATTGCAGCGTTTGTGGCCAAATCGCCGTGCGACTTGTCCTTCGGCACCTCTAGCGTGATGGCAGGCAATTCTTCGCGGGACACCAGTCCTGCCGCTACCGCTGCGTCAGCTACCGCTTCAGCAACAAGCTGATTAATGTGATCGAGTGGATTCAATGTCATGATTCATGAGCCTCCTGAATAGTCAAACTAATAGAAAAGTGTCCCGAAAACTCATCGAACACATATAAATCATACGCCCACGAAGCACTGCCGGACATGCCGCTGAGATCGATGCTCAGATGCTGGGTGTGCGTAGACAAATTAAATGAGGTGAAAGGGGAACGGTAATAGCCCGGCAGTTTCTGCCCAAGCCTGAAAGCCTGCTCCGATTGTACTTCACCGTGACGTATAATCTTCAGCTCGTCCTCGGTCAGCTTCACAGTCGTGCGGGTCTCTCCTTGGTACGGCCCCATCTTTGGTTCTTCGTAGCGAACATATAAAGCGCTCCCCTTGGCAAATACCTCTGCCGGAAGCTGCTGCACCGTATTCTCTCCTTCATGAAGGCTCTGAAGACGGATCGTCGCTTGTTTTCGGTCTGACATGATACGCTCCTCTTTTCCTTACCTATTGTATTACTATATCCAGTATGGCACGGCAATTCAATTGAGGATTTTTGCAAATTTTCATAGAATGACCTTTGACTAACCATATATTGATATAAAAGATCCTGTAAATCTATATATTGCATTAGAAAAGTAATGAAAATTTGCAAACCCCTTTCAGTCGGTGTATTTCTGTGCCCATTGTGTTATCCACTCCCCATAGGAAATGCCGGTCACTTCTTCAAGTGTTCTGCCATCCAGAGAATAAAGGCTACCATCCAATCCACCGACATCCGGAGTAGATGTACCTCCAATGACTTCACCGTCTGACATCATAATATTTACTATTGTATTTGTGTTGTACTGTTTATCCAAAGGGTGGCCGGAAACGGTAAATATATACGATGAGATTTCTTTCCCAAAATAGTTATCCGGTTCGTTCTCTTGTACGCTCCACGTTTGAATATACGACAAATTTACTGTAGCGGAAGCGGAAACCGACTGAAGAAGTGATTTATCCAATGTGTAGGTATAAACCTTGCCTTGATGGTCCTCAATCTCGTACCCCTGTGATTCAACATAGTTTTCAGCTGTCTTTTCATCCTCAGACCTCGGCGGATCTGAAGCGCAACCTAATGGAATTAGCAAAAGCAGTATTGCCCAAATGAAATATGCCAATAACGGGAACTTTTTTCGGATCACCTTGCACCCTCCAAAAAACGTCTTTTCCGCTATTATATACCCTCTAATTACAATAAAGGGCCGAGACCGTAGAGATCCAATAAAAGAAGCTTAATCCCAAGGATCAAGCCTCAAAATTTTATAATGGAAGCAGTGTTACTGTTTCTTACTGCTCCAGCTTGGCCACCATATCTAAATCATTCGAGGCCTGCGGTTTTTCCGGAAGAACAGCATAGTAGCGCTTCAGGAAGTTCACGATCAATTCGGCGGCAATTCATGAACCGCGTCATCGCTAGGCATGAAGCAGAAATCAAGCCCACATGCTCAAATTGAGCATCTCTCCCCACTCTGGCTTGACCTCCATTAATCAGGGCAAAAAACATATATTTACAATATCATTCCAACTCCTTATACTATATCCAAGTTTAAAACAGCCGCCCGGAACGGTGGAATTAATATCACTAATACATTGTTAAACGCATTCATCAGCTCGTGTATTTTAATTCAAATGATCTGTGGAGGGGGATTTTTTTGCACAGGCGAAAAAGAAACACCTTTGCTTTTACCGCATTGGCTTGGTTATCTTTTGTCCTCGCTTTGAGCTTTGTAATGGTCGCTCTGTTTAATGCGAGTTGGGAGCTCGTTGAGAAGGGATATTACGCAGCCTGTACGCTGTGGGTCATTTCCGCTGCCATCGTCCTGCAAAAGGTCGTACGCGATAACGAGGAAGACAAAGAGTTGTATGGTGAGGCAGGACCGCGAAAACGAAACACCTTCGCTTTTACTGCCTTGGCCTGGGGTTCATTCCTGCTCGCACTCGGCTTTATTCTGGTAGCGCTCTGGAATGCCGATTGGCCTTTGGTGGAAAAAGGGTACTACGCCGGCTGTACGTTATGGGCTATCTCCGCCTCCATCGTTCTGCAAAAAGTCGTACGCGATAACGAGGAGGACAAAGCTTTCTTCCCTCCGGTTCATGCCGAGGATAAAAAGCATGACCTGCTGGGCTGAAAGTTTTGATAGCTCTAAGCTCTCCTTAATGTTTTTAGCTTTAAAATGAAAAACAAGCATCCCCCGATAGCCGCTAGGCTCAGGAATAGGGATGCTTGTTTTTTCAATTCACGATCCGATCCCGCAATAATAGGGGATCGGATCGTGAAAGGTTCTATATTCAGCCGAGGCAGCGAAAGCGAGCCAAGGCAGCCCCGCATGAAAGGCCTCCGATGGCGATCCCGAAGGGAAGCCGAGGAAGGGCCGAGCACACGCGCCACCCCAGCTCATATCCTCTCCCCCAACTCCTACTGCCAAAATTCCGGGTGTCCAGAGGGCAGAGCCCTCTGGGGTCCTCCCTGGTAGGGAGGATTTAGGTGGGTGCCCCTCCTACTTTACAAACCCCAACAACATCTCGCGGATCAGCTTCGCTGCGACAATCTGGGTCTGTTCGGTCGGATCATAGATCGGTGCCACTTCCACCAGATCACAACCGACAACGTTCACATCGGAGTTCGCGATCAGATGTACAGCTTCTAGCAGTTCCTTCGATGTAATGCCGCCTGCTTCAGCGGTACCCGTACCAGGTGCTGCAGAAGGGTCCAGAACATCAATGTCAATCGTCACGTATACGGGACGATTCCCCATTTTTGGAAGAGCTTCTTTCAGTGGAGCAGCTACCTCAAACGGGTGGAAATTGATGTGCTTATGTCCGAACTGGAACTCCTCACGGGAACCGGAACGGATACCGAACTGATAAATGTTCTTCCCGCCCATGATCTCAGCCGCTTTGCGGACTGGCGTGGAGTGGGATAAAGGCTCTCCCTCATAATGTTCACGCAAGTCAGCATGCGCATCAATATGAATCAGCAGCAGGTCTGGATATTTCTCGTGCATCTTTTGGATAATCGGCCAAGTGACTAAATGCTCGCCACCAAGGCCAATCGGAAACTTGCCTTCATCCAAAAGCTTGCCCACATATTCTCCAATAACCTCCAGGCTGCGCCCTGCGTTGCCGAAGGGAAGCATCAGATCACCAGCGTCGAAGTAGGTTATATCTTCAATGCTTTTATCCAGGTAAGGGCTATACTCTTCCAATCCTACGGATGCCTGACGAATCCGGGACGGGCCAAAACGCGAGCCCGGACGGAAGCTAACGGTAAAGTCCATCGGCATCCCGTAGATTACCGCTTTGGAATTCTCATAATCGTCGGAGCTGCAAATAAATACGTTGCCAGAATAGGCTTGATCCAGTTTCATTTGAGTACGCTCCCCCTTACTTCACCAAGTCTTCTACGAATTTAGGCAGCACGAAAGCTGCTTTGTGCAGGCGTGGTGAGTAATACTTCGTATCCATCTCATCAATAGCTGACTCATCGACTTCAAGCGGATCATACTTTTTGCTGCCCATGGTGAAAGTCCACAGACCACTTGGGTAGGTCGGAATGTTGGCACCATACACACGCACGATCGGGAAGATTTCCTTCACGTCTTTGTTTACCTGCTGAATTAGGTCCGCTTTGAACCAAGGGTTGTCGGTCTGCGCAACGAAAATACCGTCTTCCTTAAGCGCCTCATAAATGCCTTGGTAGAAACCGCGCTCAAACAAAGGTGCAGCGGGGCCTACAGGTTCTGTAGAATCGACCATGATGACGTCATATTCGTTCTTATGTTCCAAAATGTGCATATATCCATCGTTAACCAGTACTTCTACCTTCGGATCGTCAAGCTTACCGGCAATCTCTGGCAGGTACTGCTTCGAGTATTCAATAACTTTCCCGTCGATTTCGACGAGTACGGCTTTTTCCACTCCTGGATGCTTAATCACTTCGCGAATAACGCCGCCGTCTCCGCCGCCCACAACGAGCACTTTTTTCGGATTTGGATGCGTGTTCAGTGCGGGGTGAGCGACCATCTCATGATAGACGAATTCGTCCTTAATCGTAGTCATGACCATTCCATCCAGGACAAGCATGCGTCCAAATTCTTCGGTATCGATCATATCCAGCTGTTGAAACTCCGTCTTCTCATGTACAAACGTTTCCCGTATTTTCGCAGTAATGCCGAAAGTCGGCGTTTGTTTCTCCGTATACCATAATTCCATCGTCTCTACCTTCTTTCCGCTAGAATAAATGTTCAGCCTTCCAGATCCAAGCCGTAAAACTTTATTCGGGCGAGATGCCTCTAGTATCAGTTTCACACTTTTTCTATTTTACCAAACAAATAAGATTATATTAAAACAGGCCCAAAATGCAACCAAATTATCCAGCATCCCGTTCGAATCGCAAAAAACCATACCCGATCTATGAATATCCTTACTCATCGGACCCCATAATGTATAGCAAAAGGATGAGAGGGGTATTCATATGGCGGGACACAATCATAAACCGAATAAACGCAAAAGACCGCTATTCCGGCTCACCATTGTTCTATTCGGACTCCTTGTGCTTTCACTCATCGCTGGCGGTGTTATGCTGGCCTATTTGTACATCACGCCGCTGCCTGTTGCCGAAACTCAGCGCTATTCCCGGCTGCTGGACAGCCGCGGCGATGTGATCGCCACGTTCTCCTCTTCCGGTCACCCTCCTGAACGAGTCGTATTAAAAGACATCTCACCGATGCTCATCAAAGCTACACTAGCGGTGGAAGATCGCAAATTCTATGACCATCCGGGATTCGACCTCAAAGGCATGGCCCGGGCCGTGCTCGTCAATCTCGAGCATATGGATAGCAAACAGGGTGCAAGCACGCTAACCCAACAGCTTGCCCGAAATCTATATTTATCCCATGAGAAGACACTGGTCCGGAAGCTCAAAGAAGCCAAGTTCACGGCCCAGCTTGAAATGAAATACGATAAAGATGAAATTCTGGAAATGTACTTGAACGAAATTTATTACGGACACGGGGCATACGGCATAGAATCGGCAGCGCTGATGTATTTTGACAAACCGGCAAAAGATCTGAGTCTCGCTGAAAGTGCCATGCTTGCTGGAATTCCGAAGGGTCCTACCTACTACTCACCTTACAACCATATGGATAATGCGGTTAATCGGCAAAAAATCGTACTGAACGCCATGGTGGAAACCGGGTTTATTACACGTGCCGAAGCCGATAAGGCCGCTTCCGTAAATGTAGCGCTTCAGCCGCAGGACCGTCAGCAGAACAAGGTGATCGCTTCTTTTTTCCGGGATTATGTACGCGGCCTTGTCACCAAGCAGCTTAACATCACGGAGGAGCAGCTTGAGCAAGGCGGATTGAACATCTACACCACCCTTGATCCTCAAGCCCAAAAGGCAGCAGAAGAAGCCGTAGAAAAAGAGATGGACAGCAAAAGCGGACTGGAGACAGCACTCGTATCGATAGATCCTCGCAACGGTCATATCAAAGCCATGGTTGGGGGGAAGAACTATCGCGAAAATCAATACAATCACGCCCTTGCCAAAACACGCCAGCCGGGCTCTACATTCAAACCGATCATGTATTTGACGGCAATCGCCTCCCGCCAAATGACGGGAATTTCGATGTTCAATAGCCAACCGACCCTGTTCCATTACGATAACAACCGAAAAACGTACCAGCCTAGTAATTTCGGGGACAAATATCTCGGTGAAATTAACATGCGCCAGGCAATCGCTGCTTCCGACAATATTTATGCAGTAAATACGATCTTACAGATCGGCCCTGAAGAAGTGAAGGAAATGGCCAAGAAAATGGGCATCTCAAGTCCCCTCGAGGCGGTACCATCTCTCGCACTGGGAACATCACCAATCAGTCCGTTGGAGATGGCATCCGCTTTTGCGGTTCTTGCCAGCAATGGACAGCGTATTCCACCTATAGCGGTGCTCCGGATTACGGATGTGACTGGACGAAATCTCTATACCGCACCGGAGGAGAAGGGTGAACAGGTGGTAGAACCTGCGGCAGCTTACGTTTTGACCCGTATGATGGAAGGTGTCTTTGAGACGGGAGGCACCGGCAGACGAGTCTCCTCACTAATGAAGCGTCCTGTTGCTGGTAAGACCGGGACAACAGATACCGATGCCTGGCTCGTGGGTTATACCCCGGAATTGTCGACTGCTGTCTGGGTTGGATATGACAAAGGAAGGCAGATTAATTCGACTGACTCACGACGGGCAGCACCGATCTTTGCGCAGTTTACGGAAAAGGCGCTTGAAAGTGTACCTCCAAAAATTTTTCCCATCCCAGAAAATGTCGTCAGCGCCTATATTGATCCCAAGACTGGCAAACTGGCCGATACGGAATGTCCAGAGAAATCGCTTGAAGTATTCATTAAGGGGACTGAACCTGTGGAATACTGTGACGCGCATGGCAGTAAGCAAAAATCTGTAAAGCCTGAGGATACCACAAAACCTGAGGACACCGTGAAGCAGGAGGAACGGTCATGGTGGTCTGACTTCAAGCGTTGGTGGGTGGAGTAACACGCTCTCCCTGCTGTGCCTTGAGTTTATAGTACGAATAAAAATAAGCCCTGCATCGGATTTCGGATCCATGCAAGGCTTATCTTCACTTCATTACTGCTCGTCCGTGCTCAGCAGCTTGTAAACCTAGAGCTTGCCGTCTGTAACCTTAATAACACTTTCGGCAGGTGAATCCTCTTTTGCAGTTTCATTCCAAGTCGATTCATAAGTCACTGACTTATCTTCTTTATATTCCTGAAGATCCTCTGTCTTGAATCCCCAAGTGTTAGCAATGAAATCCACTCTCCAGTTACCCTGATTCTCGTCATACAGCAGGCCTGTTTCGCTATAAGCCTCCTGCATTTCAAGGAATGGTGACGCACCTTCGACATAGGTGGCTGCTTCAATCAAAGGCTTCGTGATGAGTGTCAAATACCATTTACCGCCCCGAAGGTCGAGATCAAAGGAACCGATATCAAATACCGTACCTACATAATTGGCCTTGTAAGCATAACCGCTGTCTTTAAACTGATCAATGACGTTTTGAAACACGGCTTTATAATTATCTGTTGAAACCGTGAGCTTGCCTGCATCCCCGGATGCAAAAGCGTCCAGATTCTCCTTCGCATGCTTGATAATCGTATCCTTGATCGTCTTTTGGAAGCTCTCCTGCATTGTAAAATCAAGATCGATATAATCATCCTTTATCGGTACCTCAGCACTTTTCATCGTCCCCCATGGAAAATCGGCCTCCACAGCCAAGGTCATGGAGCCATCCATAGTGACTGGCCCAAATTCAGGGTTGTCAAAAGGGTTCACCTCTACCTTTTTTCCATTGACATACAAACGCCCCTTCAAATCGGCCTGTTCTGAAAAGCGGGTATCCCATCTGACAACCTCACCGTCCAGTCCAAAATATGCACTATAAGACTCTTTCGGATAAAGCAGCTGTACCTCTTTAGCCTCCTGCAGATCGATAAACTCATTATTGAATCTGGCCTCCAGCTGGTATAACCCAGGTACATAAGGGCCTAGCTTGGTCTTATAATCTGGAGTATTGGCTACGGCCGCCTGCTGCCCGTTCACAGTGAACACCGTACCTGCGTAATTCGTCTCTACGCTGATGTATACGCCATCGATGGTGAGTGTATAGTTATCATAAAAAAGCACTTTACCGCTCTTCTCCAGGTTAACGATACTGTTCAAGCCGAGATTGCCAAATACATCTATTAATTGAGCTTCCTCTGCGGATTTTGCTTCTGCTGCAGCTGTCTGCTCTTTCAGCGTATTGATGATCTCTTCTTGCTCACCCGGATGCTGGCCCAGATAATTCATGAAACCTGAGATCGACTTCTCGTCGATAACCAGATCCTTGTTCTTAGAGGTTAGCAGCTGGGCAACAGCTTTATGATCTTTGGACTCCAGTGCTTTCTCGAACCGTCCGATCAGCCGCTCCTCGGATGTGAAGTACTCTCCGACTTTATAACCTCCAAAAAGAGCAGCCAACAAGAGTACGCCCGACAAAATAAATATTTTCTGCTTCCGGCTCATCCGTACAGATGCGGCTACAACTTCAGCTTCACGGGATAGACCAGCAGTCGTTCCGATGGAAACAGCGACCGCGCTCTCACTCTGAGCTCCAGCCAAAGAAGAGCAGCCTTGCCGTTGGGGATCTATCTCATCCTCTGGTAGAGCCTCTTGAGACTTCTTTTCTCCGTCCGCCGGTCTCACCGAGGCACCGCATTCTTTGCAGAACTGAGCCTGCTCAGATAATGATGTACCACATTCTGTACAAAATCTCATGTCGTATAAATTCCTCTCACTATTTTAAAAACCGAAGAAATTAGATGACCCCAACATGGATCCTAGCGAGTCACCCAAAATAAATATCGTAAGGAATACAGCGGCATAAATCAGCAGAATGGAATACAATGTGTCAATTCCACCGGGCGACTCCCGCTTGTAGCTTAGCGTAATAAGTGCAGGAATTGTAAAGATCGTGCCTAACAACGCGATAGTTATAAACAAATTGCCGATCCCACTTCCCATTAACAGAAAGAGAAACGCTACTAAAAAAATGACGATAAACGGAATAAGCAGCGTACCGAAACGGGCAATAACTTCCTTCAGACCTACCCTCGGATTCGTTGAAAGCTTTACGGCTCCGAATGTGTATACGGCAATCAAAAATATAAACAAGGCCAGCCAAAACACGGGTTTCAGCACAATGTCCACGAACGGACTTCTCATAAACCCACGAGCTGATCCGAGTGATAAGTACAGCATTAACGGGAGTAATATGGCGAAAATGACCATAGATATGATCCCGTTCAATAACTGCTCACTACCTGTTTTTTGAGCGACGCGGAGCGGGCTTTTCAAACCGGTAATAAAATAATTGAAATAAATTTTTGAGTTCTGCTTGGCACTTTCCAGATACGGTTTAAGCTGTGAAGATTCGCTTTCCGCTTGTCGAGACGAAGAATGCTCAGTCGGCGGCGGAGCCGTGAAGGCAGTATGCGGGTTACCCGCTGGTGCTTTAAATGTAACCGTCTCTACTTCCTTAGGAAATGTTGTTGTCGTGTTCGCTGAACTATGTATCTCTTGGTGTTCATCCGGCTGAACTGTAACCCTTCCCTCTACTTCATATTCAAGCTTGGACCCGCATTTCTCACAAAACTTGGCGTCCACATTCTCATGCCCGCAGATCTTACAAACCATCATCTTACCTCCTTGTTTGGTTGCACATACTTTTGGATTCGATAGCAGGGACGAAGAACTGGTTCATCCTGTATACTGCTTATGTACCGGGAATACGAAGTACTTATTATATGTGAGCATGGTATGTTTGCCCTAAGTATACATCGTATAACATCCAGAGTATGTGATTCTGGCACTATTTTAGGTACTAGTATAAGTGTGACGGTATATGAATGGAAGCATTTTCTTGTTTACGGCTTACATGCCACTCGAAGAGGTATGCTCGAATTTGTTTATACTATATATAAAGATTCTATATGAGATTCGTACTTAACAAAGAAAGGTACTTCCTGATGAATTCAAATAAAAAAGATACCTCACAGCTCTATGGCCGACCTCTGCCGCCTTCTATTTATACCGCCACCGCACTTGAAGCCGCGCCCAAGCTTCTTGGACAAACACTGGTACGCTGTACCGAGGACGGCGATATCCGGTGCAAAATCGTGGAAACAGAAAGTTACGGAGGCAAAGAAGACAAAGGGTCACACGCATTTGGCGCCAGACGAACAGCCCGGACGGAGATGATGTTTCAGGCAGGCGGTGCATGTTATGTGTATCTGATCTACGGAATGTATCACTGCGTCAATGTGGTCACCGGTGACGAAGATGATCCGCACGCGGTCCTGATTCGGGCCGTAGAGCCTTTGACAGCCCGCGACGCGGAGCTAATGCAGCTATACCGCGGTAAGCTTCCTGCTGGCAAAGCTGCCAATCTGAGCAACGGGCCTGGTAAGCTGTGCCGTGCTCTCCGTATTGACAAAAGTCTGAACGGCTGCCAACTGAACCGTATGGATGGACCGTTATATCTTGAACTAGGCGCAGGTACCTCTGGTCTTTCAATTGTTCAGGGACCACGTATTAACATTCCTTATGCGGAAGAGTATGCAGCTAAGCCTTGGCGTTTTTATATCCAAGAGAACCCGTATGTGTCTGTGATCGATAAGAAAAACGACTATCGACGTACTTCAAAGTAGACAGACCACACTTAGTAACAACAATCAAACCAACGTTTGAATAACGGTTGATTTTGGGTTATATTCAAGATAACAATCAAACTATTGTTTGAATATAATGGTTTGTAAATCCGAATAACGAGGTTTGATGGAACTACAATGGGAGGTAATGAGGGTGACTGCCAAAACGGATCTGATATCCTTTGACGAGACACAAGATATATGCGAAACATTTTGTCCCACTGCCGAGACGGTATCGCAGCTGAAGCAGGCTATATCGGAAGATGACATCATCGGCATGACCGAGATTTTCAAGGCTCTCGCTGACCCTACTCGGGTTAAGGTCGCATATATGCTGGACCGGGGTGGCGAGCTGTGTGTATGCGATGTAGCAGAGGTGCTTGGGAGCTCTACCGCAACGGCCTCCCACCATCTTCGAACATTGAAGAATAAGCATATCGCCAAATCACGCAAAGAAGGTAAAAATGTGTTTTATTCCTTAAAGGACGACCATATCCGCACCCTGCTTCATATGACACTGGAGCATCAGAAGGAGAAGGTGTAAGCATGAGCACTTATAACGAATCCGCACAGAGCGGCAAAGGAAAAGATGAGAACCAGAAGGAATACCGCGTCCAGGGTCTTTCCTGTCCAAACTGCACACGTGAAATGCAGGAAGAAATTCAGAAGCTTGAACATGGTCAGAATGCAAAACTGAGCTATAACAGTGGAAAGCTGACTCTTTCACCGAATGTAGACCTCCGCCGTGTGGAAGGCATTTTAAAAAGCGACGGGGCCCGTATTATTTACATGTCAGATCATAGTGCCGCCGCAGCTTCAAGCTCTGACCACCCACATGGACATAGTCACGACCATAGCCACAGCTCAGGCCGAACTATGAAATGGGTGCTTTCGATTTCGGCTGTCTTTTATCTTCTTACGTTTGTTTTGGAAAACAATGTACCCGCTCCCGTCATTATTACCTTGTATGCTGCGGCTATGATTCTAAGCGGTTATACCACGTTCCTGCGAGGACTCCGGAACTTGACGAAGTTTAAATTTAATATGGATACGCTTATGACTGTGGCACTGATCGGTGCCGTGATCATTGGGGAATGGCGAGAAGCGACACTCGTAGCCATCTTGTTTGGTCTTAACGAGATGCTCGAAGGTTACGGTATGAACCGTGCCCGCCAATCGATGGAAGCTCTGCTTGCCGCTGCCCCAAAAGAGGCGGAACTGCTCAAGGACGGTCAGACCGTGCGTGTGCCTATTGCGAGTCTTTCCCCAGGCGACATTGTACGTGTCCGCCCAGGAGAGAAAATCCCTTCCGATGGAGTCATTTCACAAGGCACTGGAGCAGTCAATGAGGCCGCCATTACCGGTGAGTCGGTGCCAGTTACCAAGCGGGAAGGCGACACCGTGTTCGGCGGCAGTATCAGTACGGACGGCCTGCTGAACATAGAGGTCACCAAAGCCTACGAGGACTCTTCCCTCGCCAAGATTATGCATCTGGTCCAAGAAGCACAGGACAGCAAGACTCCGACTGAGCTGTTCATCGATAAGTTCGCTAAATATTACACACCGGCAATCATGATCATTGCTATGGCTGTTGCCGTGATCCCGCCGCTGCTACTTGGCCAACCTTGGATGACATGGGTGTACCAAGGTCTCTCCATCCTCATTGTCGGTTGTCCCTGTTCTCTGGTGCTCTCATCCCCGATTGCACTGGTTAGCGGTATGACCCGGTCCGCCCGCAACGGGATTTTGGTCAAAGGCGGCGTTCATATGGAGCAACTCGGAAGGCTCGAAGCCATCGCTTTTGATAAGACCGGTACGCTAACACGCGGCGAACCTGCTGTGTACGCGGAAACGGTATATGATGAAGAGAAATTTTACGCTATCACAGGCTCTATAGAACAATCTTCCTTGCATCCGTTGGCAAAAGCAGTCATGAAACACTTGGCTGCGAAGCAGCCGAAAGAGACATTTGCGGAGCCACTGCAGTCCACAGTGTTGCCAGGAGAAGGCGTCCGTGCTGAGGTCGGCGGAAATCTGTATTGGGTTGGCAGCGAGGAAGTGCTACGTTATGTGCAAGGCGGGCAGGAGAGCGTCATGGCCGCTGTACGTGAAGATATCCGAAAGCTAAAAGAGCAGGGATATACGATTATCGTGGCAACAGACGAACATTCTGTACTTGGTCTATTCGGTTTGGCTGACGAGATCCGTGCGGAAACACCGGAAGTTATTTCTCAGCTGCATGAAGCTGGCATCACGAACACCGTCATGCTTACAGGAGACCACGAGCAATCCGCTCAGTCCATTGCCAAGCAGTCGGGTGTCACAAGCTTTTTCGCAAGTTTGCTCCCTGAGGAGAAAGTTGCCAAGATCAAAGAGCTGACACGCAAACAAAAGACCGGTATGGTCGGAGACGGTATCAACGATGCACCTGCGCTTGCGGCAGCGGATTTAGGGATCGCCATGGGAAAAGGAACAGACAGTGCCATCGAGACTGCCGATGTGGTGTTGATGCAGGATCACCTTGGCAAGCTTCCGAGCGCAATCCGGACGGCAAGAAAGGTAAACAGCATTATCCGCTGGAATATTGCTATTTCGTTATCGCTGAAGGCCATTGCCCTCCTGCTGACGATTCCCGGCCTTCTGACCTTATGGATCGCCATTATTTCCGATATGGGTGCAACGATTCTTGTGACGATTCTCGGACTGACGATCTTGATGGGCAAAGACAACACGCCATCTTCATCCTAACAAGTTCCATGCACGCAAAAATCCCCTGTTTCTCGGCTTCAAGAGACAGGGGATTTCTTTTGCTGTAACTGCGGAATCGATTCGCATGTGATTTTACCGCTTGAATATTACATCCGTTGTGATCGGCAGATGATCGGAAGCCTCCGCATGTATTACACGCTGGTTGGCATGCTGAACAGCAGGAGACGTCAGAATGTAATCGATAATTTCAGACGGATTAAATACTGGGAACGTGTATGCATCATCAATCCCCTGGAAGCTGTTTACGAATAAGCCGTTATCTAACAGCAGCTGAATCTCTTCGCTGTCAGGCTCCGCATTAAAATCCCCCGTCAATAAAGCCGGACCGTTTGAGGCAGAAGCTAAATCTATTATTTCCTGTATCTGAGCCATACGACTCGGGACGTCCAGCCCAAGATGGGTGTTGTACACATCCACATGAATACCCCGTACGTTCACGACAGCATGCAGAACGCCGCGCTGCTCTTTTCCAAAGCTGCTGAGCAGAATATTCTCCGAATGAAGGATAGGATATTTACTGAGGATGGCTGTGCCGTACTGCCTATTATTCGTCTGTCCTTCCCCAGACTCCAAATCAAGATTAGCACCGTAGGCATAGTGATAACCAAGTAGGCTCGCTAATTCCTTCGCTTGGTCTTTAAAGTCACTCCGAGCTCCGTAAAACCGGTCCACTTCCTGAAGGCCTACAATTTCTGCACCGGAATCACGAATGACATCTGCAATTCTGTTCAGGCTTAGCTCTCCATCTATACCGACCCCATGATGAATGTTGTAAGACATAACGGTAGTACCAACCTCTTTGCCGTACCCTTTTTCCGCTACCTGTGTATCTAATGAGAGCATAGAGACGACCAGCAAACTAACGACTAATGTAATAACTTTCATGAACGAATCTCCCTTCAAAATGATTCCAAAATATTTATACACTCTTCCTAATTTTCATATATATGGTGCTATGCTAACATAAGTCTATGAAATCACAAAAGGAGTGCGACTAATTGAACGAACAGCTCATTACGGAATACTGGATTACTAACCTGCTTCTTGAGAGCGGTTATGCTTTTGAAGGCGAAGAGATTGTATCCACTTTAACAGAAAAATGCCATGTGAGAATTAACGCCGGCAAGTTCGCTGAGATTATAACAGCCGAGACTCCTTTTCACTCCGAACTCCCCTGCTATGATGCTAATGCACAGCTTCTGCTGCCTGCTTTTAGAGAAATGCACATCCACTTGGATAAAACGTACTATGGCGGTCCGTGGCGAGCTGTTCGTCCAGCACCAAATGGAGTCTTTTCACGGATTGAAGAGGAAAAAGCACTGCTCTCTACCCTGCTTCCAACGGCGAAGGATCGTGCGGAACAGCTTCTAGAGCTAGTCCTGAACAATGGTTCCACACATGTGCGTACCCATTGTAATATTGAACCGACTACCGGCCTGCGCAATTTAGAAGCTACCTTGCAAGCATTAGAGTCTTATCAAAATAAATGTACATATGAAATCGTCGCATTCCCTCAGCACGGGCTTTTGCACTCAGTTTCAGTTCCACTTGTACGCGAAGCATTGAGATCAGGTGCACATCTGGTCGGTGGACTCGATCCTGCTACCGTGGATGGGAATATCGAAGCTTCGCTCGATGCGATGGTACAGCTAGCGGTTGACGCGAATGCAGATATTGATATGCACTTGCATGATGCCGGTCATCTGGGGATATTTACGATGCGACGCTTAGCTGCCCTTACTCGGGAAATTGGTTGGCAAGGAAGGGTGACGATCAGTCATGGTTTTGGTCTAGCTGGAGTACCTGCCTCGCTTGTTAGTGAAATAGCAGATCTATTCGCTGAACTAGGGATTACACTTGCTACAACAGTTCCGATAGGCACGATGACAATGCCCCTGCCGCTACTCTATGAGCGAGGAGCAAAGGTTGTTATTGGACAAGATAGCATTACAGATCACTGGTCGCCGTTTGGTACAGGGGATAATTTAGAGCGTGCAAGCATCTTTGCAGAATGTTACGGCTGGAGAAGCGAACGCAAGCTTGCTGAGGCACTAGGCTTCATTACAGATGGCTTACTGCCACTAGATCGTAATGGAACCCGCGTATGGCCTGCGGTTGGTGATGAAGCAAGCTGCGTGCTTGTAGCAGCAAGCTGCACGGCAGAAGCAGTGGCGAGAAGAGCTCCAAGGAAAGCTGTCATACATAAGGGCAGCGTTGTATCTGGTGAAATCGCACCATCCGAAGATTCCTAAGGAAGCAGCGATCGATCTTATGGACACTACTTCAAACCTCGAATATGAAACTTTTCCCATCAAAGAAACGTCTAGTATATATCACTTGTTGTGGAGGTGTATTTAATGAAATCAGTAAAGTCATATAAAATCACCGGGGCTGCGGCACTGGCTCTAACGCTTGTTCTCACGCCTTTATCTGGTGTCCTTTCAGGCTCAGCACAGGCGGCTTCTGCAGCAGTGGCCCAGAAAGAAAGCCAAAAAACATCCTGGAATGTGGAATTGACAAATGCGCCGTTTAAGAAAAACGGAGTTGTATTTGTTCCCATTAAGGAGCTATCGGAGTATTTGGATCTTCATATTACAGTGACACCTAATAAAAAATATGTGTATATTAATAGTCCCTTCGAGTCTGTCCGTATCGCATCTGGCCAGTCCAAAGCGGTAAATGCCAAGGGAACATCCATTGCCCTTGGAACTACCCCGATTGTGAAACACGGCGTTACTTATGTTCCAACTTCACTCCTGGCTAAAAGCTTTGGAATCCCAGTAAAGTGGAACGGGAAATCCAAGGTTTCGCTTCAAGGAAGCAAACAATATGCTTCCGGAGCTGTCGGTGGCATGGTCTTCTGGTTAAGCCGTGAGGACGGTACATTACTAACTGGTCAAGCCGGTAGTGTCCCGAAGAAAGCCGGCAAGGCTTCAATAGAACATATTGATCTACTCAATATCAAACCCCGTAAGATCAATCCCTCCAGTTACGTGGTGGATATAAACAACTCTTACGGCGAACCGCATATTCACGAGTCTCACATTCGTGTCCTCATTTATAACGGAATGATTGTTAACGCAGGCAGCACCTATTACGCTAACTTTAGCGGCCGCAATACGAAACCGAATATAGACGACTATAAAGGAAATGTAGCGATCATGAACGGTAGTACTCTGCAGCTTGTCCACCCTACTGGGAAGGTAGTCAAAACGTATAATCTTGAGGCCATTACCGGTGTAAAGGATGATTTCGTTGTGGAAGCAATCGAACCGGAGTTTCTGCTAGTCCGCCCTTATAAAAAAGCAACGCTATTTATTGTTCATCCTACAGCTAAGCAATCTATTCTGATCTATCAAAACCTGCAGCTGGATGATGAAGCAAAGAAGCTGATTGAAGAATATCCTCCAAATGAAGCCGGCTATGTCGGCGACGGTCTGACATACACCGGATTTAAAAATCAGAAGCTGACCTTTAATTGGAGTCACCCCTTGCTTGATAAGAATAAAACGTTCACGTACAAGCTCCCCTTTTAATTAATAGTAGATCTCTCGATCCATCGGGAAATACTATTCATGTATCTCAAAATCGAAGTTTTATCCTTTCTTATCTCTTAAATAAAAGCCCGGACGGATCTCATCCGTACCGGGCTTCCTCAATTTATTATTCCGATTCTGTATCGAGCGCCTGTTTAAACTCGTCAGAAGAGGCATTCCACCATTCCTCGTTTTTGGAGATCAGCAGATCCTTCAGTGCTTGCTTCTCCACGTTACCCAACCCATCAAGAATAATTTTACGCTTCAGTGCCGCATCCAACTTATTCACGTGGTCAGCGAGAATTTTCCAGCCTCGCTTCGCTTCCTGATCAATCCACATCTCACATGCGGTCATACCGCCATAGTGCTGTCCCTCAGCTGTACGGTCCACGGCAACCCATACAATCCACAACTGACGACCGTTCGGTACATCCTCCCGGTTAGTGGAAAACCTAATGCCGCGTTCCACCTTGCTCTTCGCGTGCATTGCACCAATCTCAATTTTTGCTACTCCGCCGTCAATGATGACCGGAGATACACTGTTCAGATCAATGGAGCCTGCTCCGAACCCTTTGTGCTTGCTTTTACTGCTTATAATGTTAAGGGCAATCTGCTTCTTGTCTTTTTGTTCCTCATTCTCCATTACGGCAAAACCTCCTATGTAAGGACGGAAGAGACCTCCGCCTTGCTCTTTCTTCTAATAACTAGTCCCAATAATTTTATTTTAACTAATAATCACCTAAAAGCAAACATATACATGCTGTAGATGCTTGTCAACGGGAGGTTGTTCGATATGGTCCCACCACGCACCAAAGTCTTTCTTTCATCCCTGCTCGCCCTCGGTCTCCTCGGAGGGTCAATGCTATTATATCTGCAGGGTATCCGTGTTTCAGCACCTGTTCTCGCTCCAAATTTGGGCAAGCCTACGGTAGTGGAGAAAGCCCCGCTCTCTCCACCTAAAGCTCAGTACGATGTACCTGCTCCTGCACTGAGCAGCAGACTGGTTGAATATCACATGGATGTCAGGTTTGAGCCGGGCGAAAACAAATTGAAGGGAAAACAGACGATAACCTGGACTCATCCTGGTAAAAAAGCTGTAAACGAGCTTTACTTTCATCTTTACCCTAATGCTTTTGCATCCAAAGAAACCACGTTTATGAAGGAATCTGGTGGCAGACTTCGATCAGACCGTATGCCTGAGGACGGGTTCGGATCCATGACGATTACGGGGATCAAAACGATTGAAGGGCTATCCCTGCTCCACCGTCTCCAATATGTGCAGCCTGATGATGGCAACGCGAAGGACAAAAGCCTGGTGAAGCTGCGTCTGCCGCGTTCTGTTAAAGGCGGAGAGAGCATTACGCTGAATATGGAGTTTGAAGTTGATATGCCCAAAATCTTTGCACGTATGGGTACAGCTGATGATTTTGTAATGGCTGGGCAATGGTTTCCGAAAATTAGCGTATATGAGCCTGCGGAAGTACGCGATCGCACGGAGGAAGGCTGGAATCTCCATCAATATCATGGAAACTCTGAGTTTTATGCGAACTTCGGCATTTACAGCGTCCGTATCCGGGTGCCGGAGAACTATATTGTTGCAGCCACTGGTTTTCCGACCAAACCGGCCACAAAATCAAACGGTGAGAAGGTCTACCAATTCTACGCAGACGATGTCCATGACTTTGCCTGGGCAGCCTCGCCCGATTTTGTTGTAGCGGAGGAGGCATTTTCCGCACCTGGCGTACCCGGTGTCCGCATTAAGCTTTACCTTGATCCGGTGCATAAAGACCTGAAAGACCGCTATTTCGATGCTGCCAAAGCAGCTTTATCCTCTTACGGTAAATGGTACGGCTCCTATCCGTACGCTACGTTATCCATTGTAGTACCTCCAGATGCTGGAAACGGCGCGGGCGGTATGGAATATCCAACGCTGGTGACCGCTTTCGGAGCCAAAGATGATTCGCCAGGGTACGAGCTGGAGCGCACGATTATCCATGAAATCGGACACCAATATTTTTACGGCATGATCGCGAGCAATGAGTTCGAGGAGGCTTGGCTCGACGAAGGATTTACCTCCTATGCCGAGGAGCGGGTAATGAAACAGGAATACGGATTAACCACAAACACGGCAGCACAAGCTGCGACCATATCCTCGCCTGAACCACTTAAACAGGAATCTTGGAAATACGGATCTCACGAAAAATACGCTTTGAACGTCTACACACGCGGCAAACTGGTGCTGCAGGACATTGAACGCCTGGTCGGCACGCAGACGATGGACAAAATCATGATGACTTATGCGAAAAAATACCGCTTCAAACATCCGACAACTAAAGATTTTCAACAGGTTGTGGAGCAAATGACCAAACAATCGTGGCAGCCTTATTTTGACCAATATGTATACGGCAACCGGATGGCCGACGTCGCTGTGGAGAACATTCAGACCCAAAATACCGGAACCCGGGAAGACCCCGCCTATAAGACGATTGTGACCATCGTGAGTAAGGGAGGTACCGTCTCCAACATCCCGATCAGATTTGCATTTGAGGACGGGAAGACGGTTGAAAAGGTGTGGGACGGCAAGAACGGAAAAACCCAGTATGAAATCAAGCATAAATCTCCACTCATCTGGACAATGGTTGATCCGAAATACACGATCGTGCTCGAGAACAAACATATCAATAACTATATGAAGGCGGGAATGGATCCGAAAGCTGTCACGCGCTGGAACCTGAGCATCACCAAGCTGGTAGAGACACTATTCGGCAGCCTGTCATGGTAAGGGGGGAGAACATGAAAAGCTACGCAGGCAAAGGCTGGACCAGTGTGAAAGATCAGTTCTATGTTATTATTCTTCTGTTTCTGTATCGGCTTCTGTGGGGATATTGTCTGTATCGCCTTGTTAAATCAGCCGTCGTTCCGCTTCTGATGCGATTCCCGGACCCTGCTCCGAATGAGCTTAGTAAGCTGTTGTATTTTTACGAGGGCGAAATGGCCCTAACCCAAAGCAACGACGTTCATACCTATGCCTGGATACTCATCTGTATGCTTATCATTCGGATGCTTCTGACTCCTCTTATTCATGCCGGTATATTTTACAATCTCCATCAAGAGGCGAAAGGCGAGCGAGGTCTGTTCTTCTTCAAGGGCATCCGTCAGCTATGGAAACCGGTAACTTTATTTTATGTGGTTGAGACGATTCTGACCTTTACCCCCGCATATTGGCTGGTGCCGAAAATGTTACCTTCACTATTAGCTGCCATTCGCGATCCGTCTACGTTGCTAAAGATCGCTCCTTACTTCGTCTGTTGGCTGTTGTATGCGTATCTCATTCATTTGTTCTTTCTTTATATGCAGTTCGGCAAAACAGCTGGCATGAGCATGATATCCGCTCTGATGGTCTGTCTCCGTCACATCGGAAAGGCTATGCTCATCTCCATTACGATCGGCGGAACAGCGATAGCTCTTCTCCTTCTGCTCAGCGGTATGTCCTTCCTATGGTCAGGTCTGATCGGGTTAATCATTCAGCAGACCTCCTATTTTGTGAGCAGTCTGTTCCAGTTGTGGAGCGTTACCGCTCAATATCATGTATGGCATACTCACAGTCGTCAAATTTGAAAAGTGTTCACATAAAAAAACAATTTTCACCTGAAATTTATACATTATATGTGACTGCCAAGCTCAAACGATGCATAACGCTAGCCAACTAAATAAAAAAAATCCCGCTCTTCTCTAGGAAGAACGGGATTTTTTGTGTTCAAATATACTTTCCTCGTTTGCCAAAAAGTTAATACTCTGTTAAAATAACGAATGTGTTAGTAACAACTTTGTCATCTTTCCTGTAACTATTTCATATGGATAAACCATCGTATACTTATAATCTGTCTTATATCTTAAGAAGCCGAATTCCCGTTTCAACGGGAAGCGGGGGAACCGTCTTGGGTGAATTGATCTCGCAACAGAGGGGTCATAGGCTAACCTTCAGCCGAACCCTTAAGCTAACCTCGCAGGCATTGGAAGGAGCTTATCACTTGAAAAAGAAGCTAACAGCCGTTTCACTCGGTCTAGCTCTCGCCCTTACGCTAGGCACCGGAAGCGCTTTCGCGGATTCCAAGTTAAACAGCGCAATCAAACCCGTCATTGGCGTCTCCTATAAATCAGGCGGAACCACAGCCAAAGGATTCGATTGCTCTGGATTTACAAGTTATGTATTCAAGAAACTGGGGCTGACTTTGCCGCGTTCATCTGTATCCCAGTATAAAGTTGGGACTGCAGTACCGAAGAGCCAACTGAAAGCCGGCGATCTTGTATTCTTTAACACCTCAGGCAGAGGCGTATCCCATGTAGGGATCTATATAGGCGGGGGCAAATTTGCACATTCCTCAAGTTCCCGCGGTGTCACCATCACCGCAATCAACTCGAGCTATTTTGGCAAGCGTTACATTGGAGCCAAACGAGTCATGAGCTCAAGCAAGTACAAATCCGCCGCCGTGAACTACAATTAATTTCATAACCAAAAGTTTACTTAAGCCCGAATGAGATTCACCACAATCTCCTTCGCGGCTTTTTCTTTATACTTTTATAACGGATGAAATAGGGAAAAAGTTTGCACCTTTACGAGAAAATTTTTTGTGACAATAATTCGACACGAATAGCCATCTATTCTATTCAAAAGACAGCAAGAAACAATTGCCAAGTGGACAGGCCCTCTGATAGAATATTCAATGTAATAACTTTGTCATTATTGTAAGGGCTTTTATATATAGAATGCATATGCCAAATTCCAGAGCAATGGAAGCGGGGGATCCAACCACGGGTGAATTGATCTTGCTACTAAGGGATCATAGGGGACCTTCAACCGAACCCTACAGCTAACCTCGCAGGCAGCGGAAGGAGTTATTTATGCTTAAGAAGTTCAGTGCAACCGTGTTAGGCCTTTCGATGCTGTTCACGGCAGGCTTAGGCAGCGCTTTTGCCGATAGTAATCTGGATCAAGAAATCGATAAGGTGCTAGGGACAAGATACAGCTATGGTGGTATGACAACAAGCGGTTTTGACTGCTCTGGATTTACAATGTACATATTCTCCGCAATGGGAATGAAGCTTCCCCATCAGTCGGGCTCCCAATTTGAGATGGGTACGGCCGTATCCCGCGAAGACCTTCGCCCGGGGGACCTCGTATTTTTCAATACATCAGGTCAAGGCGTATCCCATGTAGGCATTTATATCGGCGATGATCAATTCGCCCATGCCTCCACTTCAAGAGGGGTCGTGACCAACCGACTGGGTGACAGCTATTATGCGGAGCGTTATATTGGCGCCAAGCGAATTATGGATGATTCAGCATACGAAAGCCACGCGTCTGAATAATTTGAAATCATTTATATCATACAAATATACCCGCGAAGAGAAGCATCCCTTCTTTTGGCGGGTGTTTTCTTCTTATTCCATAAATCATGAAAGGAGAATGACAATTGCTTCCCATGGCACAGCGGTTTTATGCGGTTCCAATGGATTCGTATCATGCGGCGGAGATTTGCAGCTGGACCTACCCATCTCCTTACAATATCTATGGCTGGCTCCCCTGGGAGCAAATGAAAGGACTTGGTATCGAGTTTGGCGATCCGGACATCCGCGAGCAGCAGTATGTATCCATTCTCGATGAAGAACAGCGGATGTGGGGATTCGCGCAGTTGTTCCCAATGGAAGGCGTAACGCGGATTGGTCTTGGTATGCGACCGGATTGGTGTGGACTCGGAATGGGTAAACAATTTGTGCAGTCTATTGTGGATGTGGCCAGGCAGCGTCGTCCTGAGGATGAGATTGACCTTGAGGTCTTAACTTGGAATGAACGTGCAATCCGCACATACTACAACGTCGGTTTTCATGTTACGGACACGTACGAACGGATGACTCCGACTGGCAAAGCTCTTTTTCATTGCATGGTTTATATGTCTCCGGACGATTCTGGAAATTCCATCCGAAACCGTTATGACTATGAAAAATAGCACAATTTTGTGTAATTTTAGTTAAAGAAAGCGTTGTTTTGTTGCTTTTTTTGTCACAACTGCTATGATGTCTTTGTATGTTCGTTTATAATAGAATCAATTGCAGTATACATAAGAAGGGACGATATGACGATGCAAAAATGGATTATGAGCGGATTGTTCTTCGTCGCATGTGCGTTGGCCCTTGCGCTGATGTTTACGCTTCCAGGGAAAGAAGAAGTAGCTGAAGAAGCAAAACCAACAATGCCTGAGGTAACTTTGGACGCGGCGGCGGCTGAAGCTACGTTGAAAGCCAGCTGCATTACTTGTCATGGTGATCAGCTCCAGGGCGGAGCAGGACCAGCTCTCCAGCAAGTAGGCGGACATATGGACACTAATGCATTGTTTAGCGTGATCACGAAGGGCCGTAAAGGTATGCCTGCCTTTAAAGATCAACTTAAACCAGATGAAATTGCCAATCTTGCACTTTATCTGTCTGAGAAAAAATAATAAGGCAAACCAAGCAGACACGATTTTGTCATCCTTCTCAAATGACGAAAGAGCGTTTCTGCGAGAAATATAAGATATTTCTTATATTTAAACAAAACACGCTTGGACAGGACCTCTCCCTTTCCAAGCGTGTTTTTTATATAAGTATCCGCTGCTGCTAGTCCTGCTCCTTATTGTCCTTGGAGCGGCTTTTTTCGTATGCCTCATTAAACTGCTGTGCCTCTTTGATATCTACAGCCGTAATACCGCCTTCATCCCAAGAAGTCAGACGTAGCGTCACGGTTTTGTAATCGATTGTAATGTAGGGATGGTGACCGAATGCCTCCGAGATCGCAGCGACTTCATCCACAAAAGCAATCCCTTTCATAAACGCAGGAAAGGTATATTTACGGATAATCCACCGTCCCTGCTCCAATTCCCAGCCTTCAAGTCTTTCCAGATGTGTTTCAACTTCCTGCTGTGTATACAGCATTTTATCTTCCTCCCCAAAAAAAACCTCTCCCACCAAGGCGGGACCAATTATTCATCTATTCTATTCCTCTGATCTTTGATTCATTACCTTAACTAGACGAGAGCTACAAACGCCAATTCTTCTTCCCCAATTAAAATATTTATCCGATGGTTTGTCTGATCGTGAATGACAACTCCACTGCCTACCGATATGACAGGCTCTGTGCCCAGTGCATAAAATAAATCCTCCGCCAGCGCCTCATGAACCTCATTTTTCTCCGTATCGTTAAGGTTGCTCCAATCCTCCGATTCCATTTCAAAAAAAACGTAGCTGTCTGGAATACGTCCGACTGCTTCAGTCAAATCTGTCAAAATATCACCGTAATCACGCCCATGCTTAACACCCATCTCTCTCACTCCTTTCTGTCACTTCATACCTGCAAGTTTCCCTTGCTTCTATTATACCGGAAATTACAGCTAAAAAAAAAACACTAACCTGACGATAAATAGTGTAATGCGCTCATTTGCACAATGCTGTCTACCCAAAAGGACGGCAAAACGAATGGATTCGTTATTTATTTCTCATGGATGAGGTGTATTATGGAAATTTCAACGATTATAGGTTTAGTGCTCGGGTTTGTATCCGTACTGGTCGGAATGGTGTTAAAGCATGCACCACTTACCGCTTTAGTTAATCCTGCCGCCTTTGTCATTATTTTGGGCGGTACGGCAGCCACACTGTTTATAGGTTTTCCTTTGTCGGAGCTTAAGAAATTCCCTAAGCTTGTCAAAATGACTTTCGTGAAGCAAAAGCTGATGAATAAAACAGATTTGATTACACTCTTTATGGAGTATGCCTCCATTACCCGCCGCGAGGGATTGCTCGCGCTCGAATCAAAAGTCGAGGAAATCAATGATACTTTTCTCCGCAACGGGATGCGCATGATTATTGACGGCAACGACCAGGAATTCGTGAGCGACGTTTTGATGGAGGATATTAACGCTACCGAGGAGCGCCACCGCTCCGGTGCACTTATCTTCTCCCAGGCCGGCATGTACGCACCATCCCTCGGGGTATTGGGTGCGGTTATCGGTTTGATCGCAGCCTTAGGACAGATGAGCGATATGACAGAGCTTGCAAAAGCAATCGGTGCTGCCTTTATCGCAACGCTACTTGGTATTTTCACCGGTTATGTCATCTGTCACCCAATCGCCAACAAACTGAAGCGCTTGTCCAAACGTGAAGTGGAGATCCGGCTGATGATGGTTGAAGGTCTTCTTTCCATTCAATCAGGTGTTTCGACTATTGCGATCAGTCAGAAGCTGTCCGTCTTCTTGACCCCTTCTGAGCGCCTTAAAATGAACCAAAGGGAGGCTGGTTCTAGTGAGCAAAAAGACTAGACACGAGCCCCACGAAGAGCATGCTGACGAATCCTGGCTCCTTCCGTATGCAGATCTGCTTACCCTATTGCTCGCGCTCTTCCTGGTTCTTTACGCAATGAGCGCGACGGACGCTAAAAAGTTTCAAGAAATGAGCGAAGCATTCAATATTGCCCTGACTGGCGGAACCGGAGTTCTTGATTACAACAAGACGGAACCGAGCAATGATCCAGCTGATAAAGGTAATAATAAAGCAATTAACTCCATTCCAACCCCGAAATCTGATGATAAGAAACGCGAAAAGCTTATGAAGCAGGAGCAGGAGGATTTGGAGAAGCTGAAGAAACAGCTGGATAGTTATATTAAAAACAATGGTTTAAGTACCGAATTAAACACAAAGCTGAATCATTCACAGTTGATGATCACCATCCGGGATAATGCGCTGTTTGCTCCAGGCGAGGCGATTGTGAAGCCAGAGGCCAGCAAGCTGGCAAAAGAGATGTCTAACATGCTCCAGCAATTCCCGGACTTCGATATTATCGTATCTGGTCATACTGACGATGTCCCGATGAACACCAGCAAGTACCCATCCAACTGGGATTTGAGTTCTGACCGGGCGATGCAATTCATGAAGATCCTTCTGGAGAATACGTCACTTGATCCGAAGCGGTTTATGTCAGTCGGTTACGGAGAGTATCACCCGATAGCGACCAATGAAACCGTCGAAGGCAAATCCAAAAACCGACGGGTAGAAGTATCTATTATTCGTAAATATTCGAGTCACAATACGTATACCAACGTGCCCAAATCAAAAGATGATTCATCTAATTAAAAAAACAACCGGTTCTCAGGCAGACGTTCCCGAGAGCCGGTTGTTTGCTATTTAGGCCAGTGTGTAGTTAAGAAGCTTGCCGAGCTCCTGCTTTTCTTGATCTGATAGGTCACGCCATGCCCCCGTCTTCTGACTGCCTAAACGGATATTCATAATCCGGATACGCTGCAACTTTCTCACCTCGTAACCAAAAGCGCTGCACATACGCCGGATTTGACGATTTTTCCCCTCGGTTAGAATGATACGAAACACTCGCTCCGACATCCGTGTGATGGTACAAGGAAGTGTCATCTCCCCAAGAATCTTCACTCCGCTCGACATGCCTCTGATAAAAGCCTCTGTCAGCGGACGATCTACAGTAACGATATATTCCTTCTCGTGTCTGCCTTCAGAACGCAGTATTTTATTCACGATATCCCCGTCACTTGTAAGCAGAATCAAGCCTTCGGAATCCTTATCCAGCCTGCCAATCGGAAAGATCCGCTCGGTATGGCCTACGAAATCAACGATATTCCCCTTGATGTGGGACTCCGTAGTACTCGTAATGCCCACAGGCTTGTTCAGGGCGATATAAACATGCTTTGCCTTCTTCTCGCTTAGCTGTCGACCGTTCACTCGAACGTCATCGCCTTCCTCCGCCTGGCTACCCAGCACGGCCTTCACTCCGTTAATCGTGACCTGGCCACTCTCCACAAGCTTGTCCGCTTCCCGGCGGGAACAGAAGCCTGTCTCACTGATGAATTTATTAATCCTCAAGGTGTCATCCTCTCCATCCATACTCAAATTTATGTGCTACGCCCGATCACCTTTAGCAGCAGCCGGCAACAGGATGGTTACCGCTGTGCCTACGCCCTCTTCACTTTCTATCTCCAGAACGCCTTGATGACCTTGTATAATTCGCTGACAGACCATAAGTCCAAGACCTGTACCCGTTTCTTTATTAGTAATGAATGGTTCCCCGACATGGGGCATCAGATCTTCAGAAATGCCCTCTCCCTTATCGATAATTCGGACAGCCACCTGCTCTGAAGACGGTTTTGTCATCTCTATCGTAACATAACCACCATCCGGCATAGCTTCCACCGCATTTTTAAGCACATTAATAAACACCTGCTTTAGCTGGTTCTCCTCACAGTGTACCAACGCCGGCTCGTTCATGTAGTTGTAACTAAACTCAATCCCATATAAACGGGCCTGACTACCCAGCAGTGAGATCACATCGTTCATAATAACCTGTAAGTCCTTTTCCTGAAAGCAGACCGCCTGCGGCTTGGCCAATATGAGAAACTCACTTACAATCAGGTTAATCCGGTCCAGCTCGGACAACATCAAACTGATGTGATCCGGATTAATTTTATGGGTTTGTTGTTGGAGCTGCATAAAACCGCGCAACGTAGTTAGCGGATTACGGATTTCATGAGCTACACCGGCAGCCAGTTGTCCGACTGTCGTCAGCTTCTCAGATCGCCGCAGCATTTCCTCCATCCGGTTACGTTCCGTGACATCCCGTGACACACTGACCATCGACGTAATATTTCCCGTCTCATCCTGTATCGGAGATGTGCTGATACTGACTTCAATCATACTGCCATCCTTACGCATCCGAACGGTTTCGACCGATCCAAGCCGCTCTCCAGCTCTAAGCCGTCTCCACCGCTCTCTCTCCTCATCTTCCATCTCAGCAGGTATCATTTCAAGTTTCCGGCCAATCACTTCATGGCTATTCCAGCCATATAACTGTTCAAACGCCTTGTTCACACTTGTGATTTTTCCGTACATGTCCGTCGTATGAATCGCATCGGCCGTCTGGTTGATAACAGATTCCAAATATTCCTTAACCGACTGATTTTCATCTACCATTTGTTTCAACTGGCTTGTATAATTCCCCAGATTGCGGGTCATCGCATTAATTCGACCGGACAACTGCCCGAGTTCATCCCTGCTCGTTACTTCCAAACGCCGCTCAAAGTTTCCATCGGCAACCTCATTTACAGTACCCAGTATAGCTTGAATCGGCTTTGTAAAATAACCAGCCACAATATAGCTGCCGAATATAACAATTTCCAGAAGAACAAGCGAGATCGCGACCAAGCTAATCATCTGCTCCCGCATCACAGAAGAGATGGCTTCATAGTCCATGACCACACTGATAACATAGGGAGCCTTATTTTCGATTTGGATCGGGATAAAGCTTTTCATCACTTTCTTCCCATTCACCGTACTGACAAAAACTACATTCTCATCATTCGTTACCGATTGCTTAACTGCGGCCTGGTCTCCCTTTAAAGTGCCGTAGTCATATGTCCCAAATTTGATGGGGCGGTTGCCCAGTTTATAGTGAATTTTATCGGTTCCATCCTTCTCCATAAAAATATTACCGAAAGTTTCCGGGTTAATGCCCGTAACTTCCAATATGCGGGGGTTGGATTTAATGGTCTGCTCGATAACGACGCCCGGACTTGTTATTTTGAAAAAATCCTTGATGTCCGTACTACGGATATAGGGATCGATAATGTAATTGCGCTTGCCGTCATAATAATATCCCCATTTATCAATAAACTCTGGCATAGCCGTCGAAAATTCAAATGGCCCAGACCAAAAGTGCTTGTTAGTCTGCCCTTCCTCGACCGAACGTACCTCCTTATACTTAAACAGCTCTTGAAAGGCTGTGAACCAGTAGCCCCATGTTCGGGTAGACATACCCATTTGTTCAGTTTCGCTCGAACGGGCAACTACTATATCATCACTCGTCTCGATTAAAAGGGAAATATGGGTAACTCCGAGCTCTTCACTGAGTTTAACAAGATCTTCGTTCGTTACATTCGCAATGTCGGGATCCAGCATTTTAGCAGCATTTACTGATGCGATCCGAAGCAGGTCCCCAAATACTCCGTCTACATATCTGGAACTGTACTCCGTTTGCTCCACGGTAATTGCGATCTGGGTAGCAGCCATAACCATCTTAGTCTCACTGTCCTGCCTTAAATTCTCTTGTGTTGTATAAAAATTAAGCGCGATGTTAAGCAACAAGATAAAAAGCACAGATATGGACATGATCAATGATAATTTTGTCTTGATGGACAAAGTAATCTACACCTTTCGGCACTTCGTTGACAATAAACTAATATAGCCTGTCATAATTTATGATAACGTGAGTCCGGTGGTTTGAAAAGAATTTTTGGCATACGTATCGGTGGTGTGAGTTAAAGGAGATGGATTTATTGATCTTGAGAGGTTCTTTCTCTACAATAAAGAAGCAAAACATCTGTTTTTTCCACAGAAGTGTCCACAGATTGCTAACAAATACACATGTTTTCTGTGGATTATGTGCATAAGTTTGTGCATAACTTTTTATTTATCCACAAAAATGTCCACATCATGTTAACAAACGAATAGATGTTCGTTGTATAACAACTACTTTAGTCCCAGACCGAGAGGAGATATTGAATTGAATTTAAAATTTAATGATCCGCACACTGTGGATAATTATAATCATAACTATTGGATGCGTGAGGCCATTGCTGAAGCCCGAAAAGCGGAGGAGCTTGGTGAAGTCCCCATCGGCGCTGTGATTGTCCATGGTGACGAGATCATCGGCCGTGGTTATAACCTGCGCGAAACTACTTTTGATGCCACTGCACACGCAGAGATGGTTGCTATTCGCGAAGCTAGCCGTCACCTTGGCGCGTGGCGGCTGCTTGATTGCCGTCTCTACGTTACCCTAGAACCCTGTCCTATGTGTGCAGGGGCCATTGTCCAGTCCAGAGTACCCCAGCTTATTTACGGCACGTTAGACCCCAAGGCAGGCTGTGCCGGTACGCTCATGAATCTCCTTCAGGAATCGCGTTTTAACCATCGTACCGAAGTGATCGAAGGTGTACTGCAGGAGGAGTGTGCGGCCCTTCTAACTCAGTTCTTTCGGCGCCTGAGAGGTAAATGACTTTCAGCTTTCACAACATCTCCAAAAAATTTAAATAACCGTTTCACAGCAACACAAAAACCCGGCCAGTTTTCTACGGCCGGGTTTTTGTTAAAGCGTAATTAGGAATTAATAAGCGCCCATGGATTCCTCAAACTGCTCCATGGTAATCACGTCAGCATCTTTAGGAATTCCAATTTTGAATGTTTGCTTTTCGTTGATTTTGCTGTATTGTGTACTACCTTTCACAGCAAGCTTCACTGTATCCTTCGTTTCAGGATCATTGAAGTCAACATTCATTACGAGATCCTGGTAAACCGGGAAATCTTTCTTGTCAATTGCTGTGGTAATGTTAAAGGTGTTGATTTTCAGATATTTCTGGAGTTCCTCCAGACCTTTCTTGAACTCACCTTGATCTACTGAGCTTACTTCTTTCTTCGCTTGCTCGATGTCTTCTTTGGTCAGGCTGAGCATTTCGCGGTACTCATCTTTGCCTGCGATATCCACAATCTTCGGAGCAGCCTTATTTACCAAAATATCCAATGCTTCTTTAACGTTCTCATTGGTAATGTAGAATTGTACAACTTGTTTCGCATCTACACCTTCTGGAAGCTTAGCATCCTTGGTTTCGATTTGCTTGAAGTATTTCGCTTGATCATATTCAGCGATCAAAGCGTTCATGACTTCGGTTGCGAATTTCTGGGACTTCTGAGCATCCAGACTTTCTGGATTGAATGTTTCCCCAGCCTGTTCAGCAAGTTCTTTCAAATCCATAACGAGATACTTACCTACAACATCCTCAGGGAATGGAAGCATTGGAATGCTTGGAATTTTTACATAGATCTTCTCTTTGGTCATGACCATATCAATGTTGAAAGTCATGGCCATATCGCCCTTCAGATTGATCCCCATTTGCATTTCAGTTTGTTGAGGCTCTGCTTGGTGGATACCAGTCAATGTCAACTCAGCGTTCTTCAACATAGTAAGAACCTGGTCAACGTTAGGATTACCCTCGGTAGCTGCCATTTTCATTTGCAGGTCTTCGATAACGAAGCTGCTCTTCATCTCGTAAGACGTCATCTGCATAGCGTTAGCAGCAGCAGCATTCATTGCCTCTTTAGGTTCTTGCTTCTTCGCACAGCCTGACAGTACAACTGTCAAAGTTAACAGTAGTGAGAGCATCACCACTCCAAACTTTTTATTCATTACTCTTTCTCTCCCCTCATAACCATAAAAAATAACAAGACCTATTAATCATAAACCATTTCGACAAAATGAGAAACACTTTATGGAATATTTACAAAATATTTTTCCAATCATTTTCCTTTCTTCAAAGTGGAAGATAAGATAATAATTGCGAAAATTCACTCATTCATCAAAAGGTGGGGCCCCGATGAAGCTTACATGTTCTATATACGGAAAATTCAGGAATAGGTTTCACACCTTTCATGAAAACTTTTGAAATAGGTTAAAACAACAGCAAAAGGCCCCTGTCATTACGACAGAAGCCTCTGAATACATGATAAAATGAATAACACTACCCCTCTGGGTTATAATTCCCGGATTGTTTGTGAATTTTGGCTCGGTGAGACCCGGTCATCGGTTCCTGCACTCCACCTTCTCCATTATCTTTACGTCTTCTTTCCGGCTTTTGAGCCTCCGGCACCGGTATGGACTTTGGTTTACTCATAATTTCTAACCCTCCGTTTCATGCGGAATCCATTGCTTTACAGCTCTTCTCATCTCCTACTGTGGAAGTCATCGAAGACTGTAGCCGTAAAATGTCTAAGGGTTCGTTATTTGTTGAAGCGCCTGCGCACACTCGTGAATATGACGGGTATAATCTCCAGCCATTCCCTGAATGTTCTCATTGCGCTCATCAATAACAACGCCTGCCCGCTCCACATCGACCAGCTTAACCTCAACTTCTCTGGAATCCACGTAGCGGCATTCAAAATCGAAGGAATAATCCTGCCTTCCAGCCGCATCAATGTGAATCCGAACAGCATGAGGGTTCGCCATGTCGGCAGCCACTTCGGCATGATCGCCAGGCTTCAGTACCGTGGGCAGTCTTTCCTGCCACGCATTCACCAACGCTGTCTGATCAACATTTAGCTCTGAGTTCATCTATCACACCTCCCCTTGTCTTTAAATTGCGGAGATGCGTTTCTTTTTATACTTTACAAAAAATAAGAAAAACGGCTAAAGCTGTACCGTATCTGTAAATATGAATGGAGCCATTGGAAGAAACAAAAAAACCGTTTCCTGATCAGGAAACGGTTATTATGTATATGTATGGCGGAGAGGATGGGATTCGAACCCATGTGAGCTTGCACTCTAACGGTTTTCAAGACCGCCCCGTTATGACCGCTTCGGTACCTCTCCAAGTGATAAAATGATTAATCACGTGCATTAATTATTTTACCACAAACAATATTATTACTGCAAGCTATTTCTTTGGTTCAATAACACTTACATTTCTCATGTATGGGCGCAGCACTTCTGGAATGATAACACTGCCGTCAGCTTGTTGATAATTTTCCAGAATAGCAGCTACTGTTCTACCCACAGCGAGTCCAGATCCGTTCAACGTGTGTACAAACTCTGGTTTCGATTTCGGTTCCGGACGGAAACGGATATTGGCGCGGCGAGCTTGGAAATCGCCTATATTCGAACATGAGGAAATTTCACGATATACACCGCTCTCCGGAAGCCATACCTCCAGGTCGTATGTTTTCATGGAGCCAAAGCCCATATCCCCGGTACACAATACAAGCACACGGTATGGGAGATTCAGCAGCTGAAGAACGCGCTCCGCATCAGCTGTCATTTGCTCCAGCTCATCAAAGGATGAGTCCGGATGCACAATCTTCACCATCTCCACTTTGTTGAACTGGTGCTGACGAATAAGGCCGCGTGTATCGCGTCCTGCCGCCCCAGCCTCTGAACGGAAGCAAGAGCTGTAAGCTACATATCTTTTAGGGAGATCCTCTGTGTTCAAAATCTCTTCGCGGTGATAGTTCGTTACAGGAACCTCTGCCGTCGGAATGAGATAATAATCAGAGTCATCCAGCTTAAAGAGATCCTCTTCAAATTTAGGAAGCTGACCTGTACCGTACAGGCTGTCCCGGTTGACGATATATGGAGGCAGCATTTCTTCATAACCGTGCTCACTATGAAGATCCATCATGAAGTTGATCAATGCACGTTCCAAGCGAGCACCTAGACCCTTATAGAACGTAAAGCGTGATCCCGTTACCTTAGCACCAGCTTCAAAATCGAGAATGTCGAGAGACTGAGCGAGATCCCAGTGTGCTTTCGGCTCAAAATCAAAATTTCTAGGCTCGGACCAGCGGCGAAGCTCTACATTTTCTTCCTCCGATGCTCCTACAGGCACACTTTCGTGAGGAATATTAGGAATCGCCGAACTGAGCTCGGAAATTTGGCTTTCCAGCTCGCGTACTTCTTCATCCATACCTTTAATCCGGTCTGAAACTTCACGCATTTCCAGAATCAGATCATCCGCATTCTCACGATTTTTTTTCAGCTTAGCCACTTCGGCCGACACGGTATTTCGCCGGTTCTTCAGACTTTCGCTCTCCTGCAACAGCTCACGGCGGCGTGCGTCAAGCTTTGGGAAATCCGCAATCAAATCAAGTGATTTGCCGCGGTTTTTCAGCGCTTCTTCCACACGGCTGTAATCACTGCGCAATATTTTCACGTCTAACACAGGAAACCCTCCTAAGTAAAACATCCATCGGTGTAACGAATTAATATTACTTCATTCTATATATTTTATTGAAAAATCAATAAAAAAACAAACTTGACCCTTAAAAAAGAGTCAAGATGCTTTTTCAATAACCGAATTTACTATTTTGCCGACAAGGCAGCATCCTTCACCATGTCTACAAAATACTGATGAAGACGGTAATCATCCGTCAATTCCGGATGATAAGAAGCCGCGAGTAAGGCCCCCTGCCGAGCGGTCACGATCTCATCGTTAAAGGCGGAGAGGATATCCACACCTTCTCCAACTTCCATAATCAGTGGAGCACGGATAAATACGGCGCGAACAGGTTCCTTTATTCCTTTTACCGCAAGTTCGGTCTCAAAGCTCTCCCGTTGGCGTCCAAAGGCGTTCCGGGCAACTTTGATATCCATTAGCCCCAAATGTGCCTCTTCGCCGTTGTCGATCTCTTTAGCCAGCACGATTAGACCGGCACATGTGCCGAATAAAGGTTTACCCTTCGCCGAGAATTGACGTATCGCATCGATAAACCCATACTTACGCATTAGTTTACCAATCGTCGTGCTTTCGCCGCCTGGTATAATCAGACCGTCAATCGTCTCCAGCTGCTCGATTCGTTTGATCGGAACGCCCTCCGCGCCAGCCTTAGTAATACTGCGGATGTGTTCAGCAACCGCCCCCTGAAGTGCAAGTACTCCAATTCTCATGCTGATCCTTCTCTCTTACCAGCCGCGGTCCGACATACGTTCGGATGGGGACAGCTTGGAAATTTCGATACCTTTCATCGGTGCACCCAGGTTCTTGGATACTTCGGCAATCAATTTATAATCATCAAAGTGAGTCGTAGCTTCCACGATCGCGCGAGCGAATTTTTCGGGGTTATCCGATTTAAAAATACCAGATCCCACAAATACTCCATCTGCACCCAAATGCATCATAAGTGCGGCATCCGCAGGAGTTGCAACTCCGCCTGCAGCGAAGTTAACGACTGGAAGTTTACCATTCTCCTGAACACCTCTCAGCAGATCGTAGGATACACCCAGGTTTTTAGCTTCAGCGTACAGTTCGTCCTTGGACATGTTCTGTACCTTGCGGATTTGGCTGTTGATGAAACGCATATGGCGTACAGCTTCAACGATATTGCCTGTTCCTGGCTCGCCTTTTGTGCGGATCATAGATGCGCCTTCCCCTATCCGGCGGAGCGCTTCACCCAGATCTTTAGCGCCGCAGACAAAAGGTACAGTGAAATCCCACTTGTCGATATGGAATACTTCATCAGCCGGTGTCAAAACTTCACTCTCATCAAGGTAGTCTACACCTAACGATTCCAGAACTTTTGCTTCTACATAATGGCCGATACGAGCCTTAGCCATGACCGGAATAGATACAACCTTCATTACTTCTTCAACGATGGTAGGATCAGCCATACGGGCAACTCCCCCAGCCGCGCGAATATCAGAAGGCACGCGCTCCAGCGCCATAACTGCTGTAGCCCCAGCCGCTTCAGCGATTTTTGCTTGTTCCGCATTCATGACGTCCATGATGACGCCGCCTTTTTGCATTTCTGCCATACCTCTTTTTACAGTAGCTGTTCCCGTTTCCATGTCCCTAGCCTCCCGAAATAGTCACTTATCTTGTTTTTCATTAAATCTATAATCTAACTTGTAATTCTACTCCACGGGTAGCAAATAGGCAACCCATTTACTCGGAATTTAAGAAGAAATGACTTTATCGCCCTTTTCAAAGGGCGACGGCATTTCTGCGAGAAATATAAGCCAAGTATAAAATATATTAGAAAAGATTTTTAATCGATTCGAACAGGTCTGCAAAGAACTGCTGAATGGCTCGCAAAAAGAGCTTAAACCAGCCTGCTTTTTCGGTATCCTCATACGTTACGAGATCTACGGTTTCCTTTTGGACGTTTTTCATACCCTCAATTTTATAAGTATAAGTGACCGTTCCTGCTTTGGTTCCCTTTTTGACAGGGGCTGTCAGGTTCTCATTGTCGATCTTACCTTCAAACGTAACACTGCTTCCGTCAGAACCCTTTGGTACCATAAAGCTGACTGGTTTGTTGGTAACGAGCTTGACCTCTGTTTCTTTACCTTTTTTTACGTCAACTGTTTCATATCCTTCAACAATTGTATTTTCATCAACAATCTGCTTGACTTCAAAGTTATTAAAGCCGTAGTCGAGTAATTTGCGTGTTTCGGTAAACCGTGAAGCTTTGGTCTCGGCTCCCATCACGACACTGATCAGACGCATACCATCACGCTCAGCGGTTCCTGCAAAAGTGTTCTTTGCTTCTTCAGTGAAGCCTGTTTTCATGCCGTCCAGTCCATCATAAGCAAAAGAGCGGAAGTTTGGAACATTTTTATTCGCTTCCAGCATCCAGTTCAAGTTAATAATGGGATCCTTATCACGCTCACGGAACTTAAACGATTGAATCGTTGTATATTTCGAAAATTCAGGATGTTCTTCCACGATGAACTTGACCAATTTTGCCGTGTCCATCGCGGACATCACCGTTTCCTCTTCACCTTCCGGACGGTATTTCTCAGGCATGTCGGCACGGCTCAGACCGGTAGCATTGATAAAATGAGCTGTTTTCATACCCATACGTTTCGCGTTCTCATTCATCATTTTAACGAATTCTTCCTCAGAGCCCGCAATATGTTCAGCCAGCGCAACAGTTGCATCATTCGCTGAGCCTACGGCCATAGCAATGTAGAGTTCTTCCACCGTATGCTGGTCATTCACAGCCAGAAATATACGAGAACCACCGCTCTTAGCCGCATTCTCTTTTACGGTCACGACGGTGTCCCAACTTAGATTACCCTGCTTTATTTCATGCTGCACAATATATTCCGTCATCATTTTTGTCATACTGGCAGGCGGGAGTGCGTTATCAGCATTTAACGATAGAAGTACCTGTCCCGTTGTAGGCTCCATCAGTACAGCCGATCTTACTTGTAGTCCAAGTGTATCAATGGAAGGAACTTTATCTGCTTTTGCTGTTTTAGTCGATTTCGCCTCTGTTGATGTAGTTTCCTTCTTCTCGGCGGTAGCCACCGTGACCGGTTCGGCAAGTGCCAGAGCAGGAATGGCGGAAAGACATAGTATATTCATAAGCATCACCGATGCTATAGTTCGTTGTACGATAGGACGTTTATTTTTCCTTACAGTCTTAGATTTCAATTGATATAACTCCCCTCTTAACTCAATAAATCGTTTGCTTGTTCTATTCTATCACAGGGGGGTTATCAAAAAAAGGACAAGCCGGATACATTTCAACCGGCTTGTCCTTCTTTACGATCGGCGTTTAGGCTATCGCACTCTAATGGTTTATTCAAAAGATACTTGTATGTCCCTCATGCATTCACATAACAACCGATATTATTCATTATTTAGGTCATCTCGGGAACAGAAATGAAGCATCTTTATTTTATAACGAGTAGTTTGGTGCTTCCTTCGTGATTTGAATATCATGCGGATGGCTTTCACGAAGACCGGCGCCCGTTATCCGGATGAACTGCGTATCATTGGTCAGCTGCTCCAGGTTTTCTGTTCCACAGTAGCCCATACCGGAACGTAAGCCTCCAATCAGTTGATGAATCGTGTCGGCCAAAGGCCCTTTGTAAGCAACACGGCCTTCAATGCCTTCCGGAACGAGCTTCTTGTCATCATCCTGGAAGTAGCGGTCTTTGCTGCCTTGTTTCATCGCAGCGAGGGAACCCATGCCGCGGTAAGCCTTAAAGCGTCGTCCTTGATAGATCTCGGCTTCACCAGGGCTTTCCTCGGTTCCTGCAAACATACTACCGAGCATAACGGCACTAGCGCCTGCCGCAATAGCCTTGGTAATTTCTCCAGAGTATTTGATACCGCCATCTGCGATAATAGGAATGTTATATTTTCTTGCAACCGCTGCACAATCGTAAATCGCTGTAATTTGCGGTACACCGATACCAGCAATAACACGAGTCGTACAAATAGATCCTGGTCCGATACCCACCTTAACGACAGAAGCACCGGCTTCAATCAGCTCTCTGGTAGCTTCGCCTGTTGCTACGTTTCCAGCTACAATGGTCAGCTGCGGATACAGCTCACGCAGTTTGCGTACAGCTTCGATAATATTGATATGGTGTCCGTGTGCGGAATCAACCGTAATCAGATCTACACCGGCTTTAACCAACGCTTCAGCACGATCAAATGTGTCTTTTGAGATACCGATGGCTGCGCCGACAAGTAATCGTCCTTGAGCGTCTTTGGCTGCATTCGGGAATTGAATTGCTTTTTCAATATCTTTAATGGTAATAAGTCCTTTAAGAACATTATTATCGTCCACAAGCGGAAGCTTTTCAATTTTATGTTTCTGCAAAATGGTCTCAGCGTCTTCAAGTGTCGTTCCTACGGGTGCTGTTACCAGGTTCTCGCTGGTCATTACTTCGCTGATCGCAATGCTGTAGTCATGTACAAAGCGAAGATCGCGATTGGTCAAAATACCGATCAGTTTGTTATCCTCGTCCACAATTGGAACACCCGATATGCGGAATTTGGACATTACGTTCTCCGCATCGGATACCAAATGATCCGCTCTCAGGGAGAACGGATTGGTGATTACGCCACTTTCAGAGCGCTTAACCCGATCTACTTCCTCAGCTTGTTGTTCTACGCTCATATTTTTATGAATAATGCCGATTCCACCTTCTCTGGCAATAGCGATTGCCAAAGGAGCTTCTGTAACTGTATCCATTCCTGCACTCATTAATGGAATGTTCAGCTTCACCTGCTCACTCAATCTCGTCGATACATCCACTTCCTTGGGCAGTACCACTGATTTTCTAGGAACCAACAATACATCGTCAAAAGTAAAGCCTTCCTTGCTAAACTTATCTTCCCACACCTGGGTTATTCCTCCTTTTTGTCGTCTTCCGGCGGACTTCAAAATCCTGTCAGAACTGGGCCGGACGGCATTTTCATGATTATTTTCAAAAATATATTATTGCCATCTTAGCAAAGGCCCTATAGGCTGTCAAGAAAAGAATAGGTCCTTTATATGGCCTCACAAAACGCTCTCGCTCAAGAGAATCTGTCTCCTGTGAATGGACATATCACTTATATTTCCCAAAATAAAGTGAAAACATCCATTAATACTTACTGAAGTGCTTCCTGAAATAAACATACGCGAAACGTCTATCGACGTACCTCAATGAAGACAGACCGCACTTAGCAGTTGTTTTTCTTGCGAGATAAGGATGCTCTTTACTTCGAAGCTTATACTAAAAAAAACCACTATCGATTGCTCGATAGTGGTTTCTCCGGTTGTTCGCTTGGCGACGTCCTACTCTCCCGGGACCCTTCGGTCCAAGTACCATCGGCGCTGGAAGGCTTAACGGTCGTGTTCGGGATGGGTACGCGTG
>NZ_LT840184.1:6233762-6297335 GCF_900177425.1 Paenibacillus uliginis N3/975
TTTATGATCTTACCGAAGTAAGATCGGTTTAACTCACTCGTTGTTCAGTTTTCAAAGGTCAACTTCTTCAGTGTTACCGGCGAATCTCGTTCGCAGCAGCAACTCTTATAATATATCACACTCTATCGAGTTTGGCAAGCTTTTTTTTGAATTTAATTTTCATCAATTCATTTTGACTTGCTATTCGTTTGTCGTGTGTCGACCGTATCTCTCGGCCGGAAATATAATATACCATATGATTGGCGCGATAGGCAACCCCTAATTGCAATTTTTTTAAGTGGTAAAGTTATACAGTAAAAGATAGCTCTTTTCTTTGTCATCACTAAATATTCGCTAACCTTCTCGAGCTTCCTTTTTAGGCCATAGCGTGTAACTAAAACTAATTACAAAATCAATGACTACAACGCCAGCCCAGCCAAAAGCAATTCGTTCAAGTTCTTTCGTTCGCGATGCATCTCCTACTATCATTACCATTCCTACTAATAGGAGAGCTCCCAGTACCCAAGCCAGTAAATGCCGATACCAGCCCTGCCTTTCCCATTGTGCACGATTCTTTCCGTACTTCGGTCTGGTTTCAGGCTTAGGTCCTCCCGCAAATCGGTGAGCAAACCTCTGATCCGCCCACTTAATCATTCGATGTCCGAAAGCGATCGTTACTCCAATATATATAGCTGCCAGGCCATGCACCAGTTCGGCTTTCGCTCCATTCTTCAGATCAATGACCGTAACCACAATGAGAAGCAAATCGATTGCGGGAGTGCAAAGCAGCAGTATACCACCAGCTTTTTTCCATCCAAAAATATATCTTGCGCTAAGACCCGATAACACAAAAATCCAAAAAGCAATTTCACAGCCAATAATCAAAGCTCCAATCATCGTACAGTACCTCTCCCCTTGATCAGATTGTTTATTTAGAACGATTGTATTAAAAACAATATAACACATGTGTGTTAAATAAAACAACCATGATATAATAAAGACATGCCAAAAATAGTTGATCATGAACTTCAAAAAGAGAAAGTGGCAGAAGCTGCTTGGAGAGTGATTCGTAAGAACGGCATGGAGCAAGCCTCCGTCCGCAATATTGCAGAAGAAGCCGGTCTTTCCGTTGGATCCATGCGCCACTATTTCTCATCTCAGTCGGAGCTCTACATGTACTCCATGAAACTCGTGTCGGAAAGAGTAAACCTCCGGATTAAGAATATCGCTTTTACAGGAGAGCTTCTGACAGACATTCCGGTGCTTGTTCAGCAGATATTGCCTTTAAATGAAGAAACAATTCCCGAAATGGAGGTGTGGTTTGCTTTTGTTGTAAAGTCGATGTCCGACCCCTCACTAGCGGTACTGCGTAAACAAGTAGATGACGATATGCGCCAAATGTTCGTTATGATCATTCAGGCGTTGACCGATCAAAATTTAGCCTTGCCCGATCTGGACTATGATATTGAAATTGAACGGTTCTATGCCCTTATCGATGGTTTGGCCATTCATGCCGTTCTTAGACCTGAGGTGCTTACCAAGGAAAAAATAGAGTCTGCCGTAAACCGTCATTTACAGTCTATATGTCGTCCTTAGTGATTGCAGAAAGACACAAAAATAACAGTCTTCCTAGATAGAATATCTATACTTAGAGATGCATATAAAAAAGGAACAGCCGCCAAACAAATGGCACAGGCTGTTCCTTTTTGTATAAACAATATTTGATTAGTCTTGTGTACGGTTCCGCATGTGAGGGAACAGCAGTACGTCACGGATGGACGGAGAGTTGGTGAGCAGCATGATCAGACGGTCCACACCGATACCAAGTCCTCCTGTAGGCGGCATACCGTACTCCAGCGCACGAAGGAAATCCTCATCCATTTCATGTGCTTCATCATTACCCTGCTCGCGCTCCTGAAGTTGCCCCTCAAAGCGTTGACGCTGATCGATCGGATCATTCAGCTCGGAGAAAGCATTCGCATGTTCACGCGCTACGATGAACAATTCGAAACGATCCGTAAATCGCGGATCTTCATCGTTCTTTTTCGCTAGCGGTGAAATCTCTACCGGATGACCAGTTACAAACGTCGGCTGAATGAGTGTTTCTTCCACAAACTGCTCGAAGAATGCGTTCAGAATATGTCCAAACGTCATATGCGGTTCAACAGGAACTTTATGTTCTTTAGCTAGACGGTGAGCTTCTTCATCCGACATTTGCACACCAAAGTCTACACCCGTTACTTCTTTAACTGCATCTACCATGGAGACACGGCGCCATTGCGGCGTCAGATCAATTTCCTGTCCCTGATAGGAGATAACTTGAGTTCCAAGAACTTCTTGGGCAATGTGAGCAATAAGATTTTCGGTCAATGCCATAATATCTTTATAATCCGCATATGCTTCATACAGCTCGATCATCGTGAATTCCGGATTGTGGCGTGTTGAAATACCTTCATTCCGGTATACACGTCCAATTTCATAAACCTTCTCCAAACCGCCTACAATTAGGCGTTTCAGGTGAAGCTCAATCGCAATACGCATATACAATTCCATATCCAGCGCATTATGATGCGTAATAAATGGACGTGCAGCTGCACCACCGGCGATGGCGTGAAGGGTTGGTGTTTCCACTTCCAAATAACCGAGCGAATCCAAATAGCGTCGCATCGATTGAATGATCTTGGAACGGGTAATGAACGTCTTTTGGACTTCCGGATTAATAATAAGATCGACGTAACGCTGACGGTAACGAAGCTCCACATCCTTCAAACCGTGAAATTTCTCAGGAAGAGGGTACAACGACTTTGAGAGAACTTCCAAGTTTTTAACCTTAATCGTGGTTTCCCCTGTTTTGGTCTTAAAGAGTGTACCGCTGATACCAATAATATCTCCCAAATCCAAAATGCTGAAAGCTTGGTATTTCTCTTCAGCAACCGAATCTTGGCGCACATAAATCTGAATCCGTCCGCTCAGGTCCTGAATGTGAGCAAAGGAGGCTTTACCCATACCGCGTTTTGCCATGATCCGGCCAGCAAGGTTAACTTCAACCTGCTTCTCTTCCAATTCCTCTTTAGTTAAAGCATCATACTGCTTCAGAATATCTCCGGCATGATCTGTTCTTTCATATTTACCGCCGAATGGGTCAATTCCCAGCTTGCGAAGCTCGTCCAATTTATTGCGGCGAATCTGCAGCAGCTCACTTAGTTCCTGTTCTTGTTCCTGATTGTTCATTTCTTCCGTCATCGTCGATTCATCTCCTTCATTCTCGCGTCGGCCGAATCATACTCGGCCATACCTACCAACACAAACACTCAGATTTTAAGTCCTGACCTATTGGACAGTCCCATATGTAAATAGCGAAAAAAGCCCCCCAAAGGAAGCTTCCACGCTCATTCCAACTTACTTCTTAATTTCTACGATTTTATATTGAATGACGCCGGCTGGAACGTTAACGTCGACCACTGACCCTTTTTGCTTGCCAATAATCGCTTTACCAACAGGACTCTCGTTGGAAATCTTATTGTTGAGCGGATCGGATTCCGCCGTACCGACGATTGTATATTCCATTGTATCACCATACTCCAAATCCTCAACAATAACCGTATTGCCTACATTAACGACGTCGGTATTGATATCGTCGTTATTGATGATACGCGCGTTGCGGAGCAATTTTTCCAGCGTAATGATACGGCCTTCGATAAAGGCTTGTTCGTTCTTGGCGTCTTCATATTCGGAGTTCTCACTAATATCACCATAACCAATGGCTACCTTGATACGTTCCGCGACTTCACGCCGTTTAACGGACTTCAGATTCTCGAGTTCGTCCTCCAGTTTCTTCAGACCATCCTGTGTAAGAATGACTTCTTTATCGCTCATCTTAACCGATTCTCCTGTCATGTAGATAATTTAAATCACCATACCACCATACTATATGCGAATCTTTGGGGATAAGAACTTTCCCCTGATGCTTGCTGTATATCAAGGCGAATTTATACTGAAAAATTATATGGTAACCATTTCAAAAAGTCAATGAACGCCCTCGCACGAATGAAAACGCTATCGTTAGCCCTAGGTGCGCAAAAGGTGTTCTGCTTATTACATCGCTGTAGCTGCTTGCGGATATGCACTCTTCGTTGCATCATCGAAGGACTCCAACTGATCGACAAAATTAGTCAACAGACTAACCATCTCGTCCCGCTTCGTTTCTTCCATAATAACGTCCTTAATCCGGGCGGAGCCTTTAAGCCCCTTCAAATACCAGGACAAGTGTTTTCTCATTTCCCTGACAGCAACGTCTTCTCCTCTAAGAGCAATCAGACGGTCCATATGCAAGATCGCTATCCGGATTTTCTCCTGTGGTAATGGATCAGGAAGAAGTTCACCCGTCTTCAGATATTCCACAGTACGGTAGAGCATCCATGGGTTGCCGAGCGCTCCACGTCCGATCATCACGCCGTCACAGCCCGTTTCCGTGAGCATCCGCCGAGCATCTTCCGGTGTTACCACATCGCCATTGCCGATAACAGGAATGGATACAGCTTCCTTTACCTGTCTTATAATGTCCCAGTCCGCGTGTCCGGTATACAGCTGCTCCCGAGTACGTCCGTGAACACTCACGGCTTGACCGCCGGCACGTTCCACAGCTTTGGCGTTCTCAACCGCATAAATATGATCGCTGTCCCAGCCTGTGCGCATTTTAACCGTTACCGGTTTATTAACGACATCCACAACTGCCGATACCATTTCATAAATTTTATTCGAATCTAGCAACCAGCGTGCTCCTGCATCAACCTTCGTTACCTTGGGTGCGGGGCAGCCCATATTGATATCGATAATGTCAGCATTGGTCTGCTGGTCCACCACTTTTGCCGCTTCCACGAGCGATTCGCGGTCTCCTCCAAAAATCTGCAGACTCATCGGCTTCTCTCGTTCATCAACAAACAGCATTTCCTGCGTCCGCTTGTTGCCGTGAACAATCGCTTTGCCACTCACCATCTCGGCACAGACCAGCCCTGTGCCAAATTCTTTGGCAATCAAGCGAAAAGCCGGGTTGCACACACCCGCCATCGGGGCAAGTACGACCTGATTTTTCATCTCGATATGTCCAATTTTCAACATGTTCTTTTGTCACTCCTTTGTTTTTCATTTATATATTTTCAACTCAACTGCGTTCCTTCAACTCTTGTAGAGTAATGTTCAAGGCCTCCGCAATTTTAACTAAAATTTGTTCTTCTGCGCGGCGGTTGCCACGCTCAATCGCCCCGAGCACAGCTAATGAGATGTCGGTTCGTGCTGCCAGCTCATGTTGGGTAAGGCCCTTTAATTTTCGGAAAGCGCGGATACGCTGCGCCAGCTGCATGTTTTCCAAAGCTGTATGCCTTCCTTTCCATCCAGGTTCTCAATCGCTGTCTTAACCGTAGTAAATAAACCGGAAGGCTCATCTTTGGGAGTGATGTCGGCAAGCGGCATTAATACAAATGCCCTCTCATGCATACGAGGATGCGGAAGGATTAGGTCCGGCGTATCGAGCCTTTTTCCGTCCATCCACAGAAGGTCAAGATCGACAGTACGTGGTCCATTGTGAATATGGCGAACCCTTCCGAGCCGTTGTTCAATCTGCTGCATTACTTCCAAAAACGAATGCGGTTCAAGCGATGTAGCCACAGTAGCCGTCATATTCAGGAACATCGGCTGATCTACATATCCGACCGGCTCTGTTTCATATAAGTTGGAACAGCGAAGTACGGTAATACCAGGTTGTGAATCCAGCAGTTCCAGAGCTTCCATCAGCGTCGCTTCCCGGTCTCCCAGATTAGCCCCTAAAGCAATATAAGCCTCTGAAGTCTCAGAGGTAGTATGTGAATTCATGGTATATCTCACTTTCTGGTCCGGTGCAGCTCTACGGTGACACCTTCAAAATGAATATCAAACGGTGGATGCGGCTTTGTTAGCTTAACCGTTAAAGCATCGATATTAGTATAAGTGTCAAGTACCTTAGATGCAATATGCTCCGCTAAAGCTTCAATTAACTTAAAAGACTCATCCCGCATAATCCCTTGCAGCAGCTCATGCACCTCGGCATAATTTACCGTTTGGGTCAGGTCATCCGTTGCTCCGGCTTTGCTCAAATCGAGCTCCAACTCAAGATCTACATAAAATCGCTGCCCGAGCTTCCGCTCTTCCTCAAATACACCATGGTATCCATAGTACTCCATTCCGCGCAAAATCATCTTGTCCATTCCTTGTTCCGCCCTTCCATAGTTGAGGTTGTACTTCCTATTTATACCCGCTGAAGTCCCGCCGAAGCATACAGCATGGCATCACACATACGCGCCGTACGTTTGATCTGCTTCACATCATGAACTCGAACGATCTGGCAGCCCTGTGCAATTCCATAGGCTACGGTAGCCGCCGTTCCTTCAACAACATCATCCACCGGAAGGTCCAGTGCAGTACGGATGAATTTTTTGCGTGAAGTAGCCAGAAGAACCGGGTAACCGAGGCCTACCAGCTCATCTAATGCCATCATGACCTTCATGTTCTCATCATAATCCTTCGCAAAACCGATTCCCGGGTCTAAAATAATACGGCTGCCTTTTACTCCGACTTCCAGAGCAATTTTCACACTTTCCATTAGATCTGACTTCACATTTTCAATCAAATGAGTGTAATCCCGATTTTTACGGTTATGCATAAGAATAACAGGGCAGTCCAAAGCCGCAGCGACACCCGCCATATCTGGATCCTCTTTAAACCCCCAAATATCATTAATAATATGCGCACCTGCCTCGATGGTCTGACGCGCTATCTCTGCTTTGTACGTATCGATCGAGAGAGGAATATGCGGCGCCTCACGGTGAATCGCTTCTACTACAGGAATCACACGACTTAGCTCTTCATCTACACTTACTTTCTCGTGACCAGGTCTGGTGGATTCACCACCAATATCGATAATATCGGCCCCATCTGCAAATAGCTGCAGAGCATGTTTCACAGCATGTTCCGTTTCGTTATAACGCCCTCCATCCGAAAAGGAGTCCGGTGTTACATTTAAAATGCCCATGATCAGTGTTGAATTCCCGAGCTTTAGCTGCGACTCTCCGCAGTCATATGTTTGTTCATAAATGGTTGTCTTCATCTATAGCCCTGCTTTCTGTCGGTAAGTTTTCAGTAAATGCTCCGTGATAGGACCCACAAATCCACTGCCCACCACAGCATTCTCCTCACCGTGTCTCAATAAACTTGTCACCGGTACAAGCTCCTGCACCGAACCCGTTGTAAATATTTCATCGGCGTAAGTTAATACATCCCATGTATAACGACCTTCTTCGGCTGGAATGCCAAGGTGATTGGCCAGCTCAAGTACAAAAGCCCGGGTAATGCCGGGCAAAATGCCTGTATCAACATCAGGTGTATATAATTTTCCATCCTTGATGAAAAATATGTTACTTACAATACCTTCAGCCAGATCGCCGTTTCCGGTCAGCATTAACCCCTCCGCCTGAAGATGTACCGCATCCGGATAACTTTGAAGCTCGCGTTTGGCCATAATATTGTTCATATAATGCAGCGACTTCAGCCGTACGGCCGTCTCCGGGGTGTTACGCGGCGTTGAGAGCAGTTGCAGAGCTCTCCCTTTCTTATAAAGGGAATCCGGCAGCACTGGCAACGGTTTAATATATACCAGCTCCGTTGGATTCGTGTAATCACCTGCTGGAAGCCCAAGCGCCTCCACACCTGCCGTAATCGTATAACGAATATAGGCATCCTCGAGCTCGTTAGCCGACATAAGCTGAAGAATCCATTCCCGCAGGCGCTCCGGATTTGGATTGTAGGCAATCCCCAGCATTTTGCAGCTGTCTGCAAGACGACTCAAATGGCGTTCTAGTAAAAAGGGTTCTCCTTGATATGTCCGGAACGTCTCAAATAAGCCCATGCCATATAAAAGGCCGTGATCCATAACGGATACCACGGCCTCAGCCGTATCCACTACACGACCGTCAACTCCCATAAATCTCATGCCTTGGTTCCCGCCGTACGTTTCAAAAAGTTGCGCAACATTTGGTGCCCATGGTCGGTAATAATCGATTCAGGATGGAACTGTACACCCTCTACCGAATACTCCTTATGCCGAAGCCCCATAATTTCTCCTTCTTCGGTCCATGCCGTAATTTCAAGGCAATCCGGCAGGGTTTCTTTTTCTACAAGCAAGGAATGGTAACGGGTAGCTGTAAACGGAATTGGAAGCCCCTCGAATACAGAAGTGCCCAGATGATGAATCGGCGATGTCTTTCCGTGCATCAGACGCTCGGCCCGGACAACTTGTCCGCCAAAGGCCTGCCCGATTGCCTGGTGACCAAGACAGACACCGAAGATCGGAATGCTCCCTTTAAATCGCTCAATAACCTCAAGACTGATTCCAGCTTCGTTCGGGGTACAAGGACCTGGCGATATCAGAATATGATCAGGGGCTAATGTCTCAATTCCCGCAATGTCGATTTCATCATTTCGGAACACCTTTACCTCTTCGCCGAGCTCTCCCAAATACTGAACGAGATTGTACGTAAACGAATCGTAATTATCTATCACGAGTATCATGATATACTCCCCCTATTTTACTGCCGTTACTGCGGCTTCTTCTTCACTACACATGACCGCTGCAATCAGCGCTTTGGCTTTATTATGGCATTCCCGGTATTCCCTGTAGGGATCGGAATCAATAACAATACCTGCTCCGGCCTGGATATATCCAACCCCGTCCTGAACGGCCAGAGTCCGTATTATAATATTCAATTCCATATCGCCATTGTAATCAATCCACCCCATTGACCCCGTATAAGGCCCCCGGGTAACCGGCTCTAACTCTTCAATAATTTCCATCGTCCGTATCTTCGGCGCACCCGTGATCGTTCCACCTGGAAAAGCTGCCGCGATGACATCGTATGCGTCCTTATTGTCGGCAAGCTGTCCTTCAACCTGGGAAACGAGATGCATCACATGAGAATAACGTTCCACCGTCATCAGTTCAGGCACATGCACCGTACCGTAGGCGGCAATACGCCCGATATCATTACGCTCCAGGTCAACGAGCATGATATGCTCGGCCCGCTCTTTCTCGCTCCCAGTCAGTTCAGCCTCCATGACTGCATCCTCTTCCAGTCCCGCTCCCCGGCGGCGTGTACCTGCTATCGGTCTTGCCGATACACGATCTCCATCCAGCTTGATGAGCAGTTCTGGGGAACCGCTGGCCAGCGAAAATCGCGGCGAAGTGATATATCCCATGTACGGAGAAGGGTTCAGCAGACGCAGCCACTCATAAACATCCGCAGGATCGGAGTTAAGCTTCAAATGCCTCCGCAGCGACAAATTAACCTGAAACACATCTCCCTGACGGATATATTCCTGTATGGACAACACCGCCTGTTGAAATGCCTCCTGTGAAAAATCGCTTTCCAACCGGTCCCAACCTTCCACATGTGGACCTGCAAGACCTGCAGCCTTACTCCTTCTAGCCAACATTCGACTACGCTCTTCCAAACTATCTTCCTTACCGGCTGTATTGCCAAGGAAAGTGTTCCATTGCTCGATCATACTCATGGCTTTAGTCTCAGCGTCCGCATACATTCTCGTAAGTTCTTCCGTACAAACGCCGCCGCTTTCTGCCGGTAGCCATGGCACATGCACCGTACAATATATGGATTGCTGTTGATGATCATAAATCCAGACCTCTTCCATTCGCATCCACATGTAATCTGGAAACCCTGCATTATCCTTCGCTAACGAAGGTAAGTCCTCAAGGGAACGGATCACATCATATCCGATAAATCCCGTACAACCGCCGCGAAAATCAGGCCAGCCTGGTACCCTGGGCGATTTGAGGTTCCCCATCCAGTTCTCTAACAGCTGAAGCGGTTTACCCTCGCTATACCGGGTTTTGCCTGTACGTAGGTCTGTTATCTCACCGTGTAGTCCTTTACCCGTTAACACCGACACCGGGTTCAATCCCAAATAAGTATATCTGCCGCTTTTGCCGCTTTCGAGCACGAAGGCATAAGGTGAAGCCGCCTTCCATGCTTGTTCCCAAGTTGTAGGAAGTCCTTCCTTCCGGCTCTGGAACTGAACCATATAAGGCAGCATGGACCAACCTTCATCTGCCCAATCAAGCCATTGAGCCAGCTCTATTTTTCTATCCACGCTTATCCTCCCTAATGACCGCAAGCCTGTTCTGTTGCCTGTCAGTATACTGTATCCTGCCCCACTTGAAAACCCCGAAACCATCTGCCTTCTCGAATATTTTAATGGAATGGCTTTCACGGGCAAAAACATGAACATAAGAAAAAGCCTCCAATGCTTAAATACATTGAAGGCTGTAAACTATTCATTCAAATCAGAATGGATTAGGACTCGAAATTGTATAACGGTGTACTTAAGTAACGCTCTCCGTTGCTCGGAATGATGGCAACCACACGTTTACCCTTACCCAGCTCCTTGGCGACCTTCAGAGCAGCATGGACTGCAGCCCCTGAAGAAATACCAGCAAGAATACCTTCCTCTTTCGCCACTCGGCGAGCCGTGTCAAAAGCATCATCATTCTCAACATGAATGATTTCATCATAAATTTCTTGATTCAGAATTTCGGGAACAAAGTTGGCGCCTATACCCTGGATTTTATGAGGACCCGGTTTACCGCCTGCCAAGATCGGGGAGGCTGCAGGTTCCACAGCGTAAATCTTAATGTCTGAAAAAGCTTCCTTCAGCACTTCACCAGCACCCGTAATCGTTCCTCCCGTACCGATACCTGCTATGAATGCATCCAATGTACCGCCAATGGATTGGACAGCCTCTACGATTTCAGGCCCTGTAGTTTCGCGGTGGATTTTTACGTTAGCTTGGTTCTTGAACTGCTCAGCCATGAAAAACCCTGAATTCTCCTGCAAAATTTCTTCCGCTTTCTTTACCGCACCGTTCATGCCTTCAGCTCCCGGCGTAAGAACCAGCTCGGCTCCGTAAGCACGAAGCAGATTACGACGCTCCAAGCTCATGGTCTCCGGCATAACGATAACAGCCTTATATCCCTTAGCCGCAGCAACCATAGCCAAGCCAATGCCTGTGTTGCCGCTGGTCGCTTCGATAATCGTATCGCCCGGCTTCAAGCGGCCTTCTTTCTCGGCTTCTTCCACAATACTGATGGAAATCCGGTCCTTAACACTCGAGCCCGGATTCTGGTATTCCAGCTTCAGGTATATCTCCGCACTGTCCTCCGGAACGATCCGATTCAAACGGACAAGTGGTGTTCCACCGATTAACTCTGTTACACTGTTCACTACTTTAGCCATAATGAAGCCCTCCCTTGATTCGCTTTAGAATTCGTATATATCCGGTTATCTAGTTGTATGATTGAGAAAACGAAGAAGCTGGTCTGTAAATCATGTCCGACTTCCGCTTTCTTAATATCCGAGTAATTCGCTAGGTTTTTATATATTCATATTATCAACCTTATTTATCCTTGTCAATAAGAAGAAACAGCATAGTCTGCCTTAGAAAACATTTAATATTTCTTACCAAACAAAACAAGCCTTTGCAGCAAGGGAATCACTCCGCTGCAAAGGCCTATTTTAATTAATTATTGTGTAGTGCTAAAGGAACACCAGCCACAATACGGGCTGCATATTTGTCCCGAAGCTGGCGCTCAAGCTCAGAAAGAGAAACGGACTGCGTAAGCGCAAGTTGTTTACGTACCGTCTCCCGGATTAAATTCTCATCTGGCGTTTCAGGAACTAAGATATCCTCAACATAAACGATTGCATAGCTGTCCTTCAGATTAATTGGACCGGCGATATCCCCTTTGCTTAAAGATAATACGGTCTCCATCAACGCCTCCGGCTGAAAGGGATCGTCTTCTTCAACCAATCCCAGCTCGCCTCCATTATCCCGGGTATATTCATCAATAGATACCTCAGCGGCAAGGGAGGCAAAATCCTCACCGTTCTCCAGCTGGTCCAGTACTTCATCCGCTTCTGATTCCGTATCCACCTTAATGATGGATAGGTTGAACTGCTTTTTGGGATGGAATTGGTCCAGATGCTGACTCAGGTATTGATCAATCTCCACATCGTCAACTTTAACGTCAGCTGTCGCTATTTTTTCCAAAGTAAGCCTATATTCCGTCTCGACCTTCAGCATTTCTTCTGACAGACCGAGCTGCTGCTCCATTTCCTGCAGGAACCGTTCTTTCGAGCCGTATCCCTGACCGATCCGCTCAAGCTCCCGATCAACCTCCTCAGGAGTGACCGCAATATTGGTGGCATCAGCCTCCAGAGCAACCACCTGACGGTTCATCATCGTCATCAACACTTCGCTGCCGTACCTCTTCTTTAGCTCTTCAGTCCACTCTACTTCTGTAATCGCCCTGTCTTGCACAGATGCGACGACAGGCGGATCTTGTTCAGGTTTATTATTCCCCTCCTGAAATAGAACCCCGGAGAAAAATATCCAGCTCCCCATAAATAACACACCTGCAGTCAAGACAATGACGGTTACCCATAATCCCTTCTCTTGTCTCGTCATGACGGTTGCTCATCCCAATACCTTAAGATTTGGCCCGCTCTAAAACGGATTTTAGCTGATCTTCATCATACGTGTATGCTTCATTGCAAAAGTGGCAGGTAACTTCCGCCTTACGATCTTCGCGGATCATCTGTTCAAGTTCTTCCCGTCCCATACTGATCAGAGCCCGCTCTACACGTTCATGGGAGCAATCACAGTGAAAATGCACTTCTGTTTCTTCCAAAATGGTTACATCAGGCAAAATACGACGTAAGATATCCTCGAGCTCAAGTCCTTCTTCAAGAAGTGTTGTAACTGGTGGAATCTGGCTTAACGCTCTCTCCAGCTCTGTAATTTCATCATCCGTCACACCAGGCAGCAGCTGAATAATAAACCCACCTGCGTTAGCTACGGTATAGTCAGGTGAAACGAGGACACCAAGGCTGACAGCGGAGTTCGTCTGCTCAGATACGGCAAAATAATACGTAAAATCTTCTGCCAACTCACCGGATATGATCGGTATACTACCACGGTACGGCTCCTTCAGCCCAAAATCCTTAATGACATGGATATAACCGGTTGTTCCAACGGCTGCAGCCACATCCATTTTGCCTGGTCTGATGTTCGTCAGCTCTACATGAGGATTGTTCACATAGCCCCGAACTTCTCCATGTGCATTCGCTTCAGCCGCAATCAAACCAATCGGGCCATCACCGCGAACTTGAATACTGAGACGCTCCTTCCCTTTCAGCATGTTACCCATCATGGCAGCAGCCGAGACAGTACGGCCCAAAGCGGCTGTTACGACGGGAAAAGTGTCATGTCTGCGCCGCAGTTCCTCTACCAGGTTCGTTGTTCGTACGGCGAAGGCTCTTATTTTGCCCCCCATCGCCGTTCCCCGGAGTATGCGGTCTTTGTGGTTGTCCATCTTACAGCCTCCTTGTTCTCTTGTTGTTAAATTTCACAAAACCCTCGTTGTATATAACTCTTGCATTTTACTATTTGTTTGACCTTATATAAAATTTGAGACTTACGAATTAGTTACGTTCGTAGATGATCCGCAGTCCTTCCAGCGTAAGCATTTCGTCGATCTTATCGATGGAATCCGATTCACTGGCGATCAGCTCAGCCAATCCCCCGGTTGCGATAACCTTCACATTGTCCGCTTCCATCTCCGCTTTTATTCGTTTCACAAGCCCATCCACCTGGCCGGCGTAACCATAAATAATGCCTGCCTGCATTGCGTGAACGGTATTGCGGCCAATCACCTTCTTCGGCTTCTCCAGCTCAACACGGGGCAGCTTGGATGCGCGCTGAACAAGTGCTTCAGTCGCTATGCCGATTCCCGGCACAATCGCACCCCCGAGATAGTTCCCCTTACTATCGATACAATCAAACGTCGTTGCCGTTCCAAAGTCCACAACGATCAGTGGGCCCCCGTACTGCTCGACAGCTGCTACCGCATTAACGATACGGTCGGCTCCGACTTCTCTCGGATTTTCGTAACGGAGATTCAGACCTGTTTTGATTCCCGGGCCTACAATAAGCGGAGCCTTCTTAATATATTTAAGGCACATTTCTTCCACCACCCGCACCAGCGGCGGAACCACCGAAGAAACGATAACCCCTTCTATTTCGCTTATCAATATTTTAGACATTTGAAACAAATTATGAATCAGTACTCCGTACTCATCTACTGTCGATTGACGCGAGGTACTAATCCGGAAATGATGAAGGAGTTCCTTTCCTTGATAAATACCTAATACAATATTTGTGTTTCCAACGTCTACAACCAAAATCATGATGTTCCGCCTCCTTTCTTGGCGTTTAAATCTAAGCTGATGTCCAGACTGTTAAAAGAATACGTCAACCGTCCTACGGAAATAACATCTACACCCGAAGCTGCTATCGTGCGTACGGTCTCAAGCGTTACATTGCCGGAAGCTTCAATTGTAACATGAGGTGCATCGGTTTTAATCCGGTGTACGGCTTCCGCCATCATACCCGGATCCATATTATCAAGCATAATAATATCCGCTCCGGCTGTTAAAGCTTCCTGCACTTGCTCCAAGCTTTCCGTTTCAACCTCGATCTTCATGGTATGCGGAATATTGCTACGCGCACGGCTGACCGCTTGAGTGATTCCCCCGGCTCCCTTAATATGATTATCCTTGATCATTACCGCATCATACAAACCGAACCGGTGATTGGCTCCTCCGCCCACACGCACTGCGTATTTCTCCAGCATACGATGGCCCGGAGTTGTTTTTCGGGTATCTACCAGCCTTGTCGGCAACCCCTCAAGAGCATCCACAAATGCCCGTGTCTTCGTAGCAATGCCCGATAGTCTCTGCAGCAGGTTAAGCGCAAGCCGCTCTCCAGTCAGAATCCGGTGTGTACTGCCCTCAATCTCAGCCAGCACATCCCCCTTATCCACCCACTGACCATCCCGGACATAGGCCTTAAAGGAAAGGCTCTGATCCACAATGTCAAAAACGAGTTCCGCGACTGGTATGCCTGCCACAATCCCCGCCTCTTTAGCATGGATAATTGCTTTCGATTCATGCCCTTCAGGGATCGTTGTCATTGTGGTGATGTCGCCTGATCCGACATCTTCTTGAAGCCAAGCCCGGATATTGTCCACCAAGCTCTCATTATATCCATTAAACATCATCACTGAATTCCTCCGTCATTCCTTGATCCCAAACATGAACAATGTGCTTGCGCCATCCTTCATTATCCCGCTGTGGGAAATCCTCCCGGTAATGGGCTCCCCGGCTTTCCTCACGACGCAGCGCACTCTGAATGACCAGCAGAGAGCTCGTGAGCATGTTCGCGAACTCATATTCCTCCCGTTTCGTCAGTTCGGACTGAAACAGCGGCAGCTGACGATTGAGATCGTCAATTGCCCGCAGCAGGGTATCCTTACTGCGTCGCAGGCCGGCATACCGAACCATAACTTTCTGCAGTTTCAGCCGGCGTTCAACAATCGCCTGAGACGGCGCTTCCTTACGCTGCCAGCTGAAAGACAGCGGTACTGGCTCCGCAGGAGTCTCCGGAAGCTGTCTTATCTGGTCCACAATCCTCCGCCCATATACTAGCGCCTCAGACAGAGAGTTACTCGCCAGCCGGTTGGCACCATGTACGCCGGTGGACGATACTTCCCCGCAAGCAAATAACCGGGAAATACTGCTCTCGCCGTGCAAGCCAGTCTTGACGCCCCCCATCATATAATGCGCTGCAGGGGACACGGGAATCCAATCTGTGGTCAAATCAAGTCCGTAACGCATACACGTTTCATATATCGTCGGAAAGCGGTGCTTCACCATCTCCGGCGATTCATGCGTTATATCGAGATAGACAAACGTCGACCCTGTCTCTTCCATTTCACTGACAATGGCCCGGGCAACGATGTCCCGCGGAGCAAGTTCGAGCAGTTCATGGTATCGGTCCATAAAACGTTCGCCTTTGATATTCCGCAGATACGCACCCTCACCCCGAACTGCCTCCGAGATTAGAAACCTTGGTGCGCCCGGATAGCTGAGCGCCGTCGGATGAAATTGAATAAATTCCATATCCCTAATCTCAGCCCCGGCACGATAAGCCATAGCAACTCCATCTGCTGTAGCTACCTCCGGGTTCGTTGTGTAACGATACAGCTGCCCTGCACCCCCGGAGCATAACACCGTCGCCTGGCCCCGTACAAATACACGGCTGCCATCCGGCATTTGCACCAGGGCTCCCAGGCACTCATTTTCCCGAGTAACGAGGTCAATAACAAAATGATCATCCCACACAGTCACATTAGGAAGGTGTTCCACCTGCTTGGAAAGTGCACGGACAATTTCATAACCTGTCGCATCCCCGTTCGCATGTAGAATGCGCCGGTGACTATGTGCCCCCTCCTTGGTCAGAGCAAGCACCCCGTCCTCCACATCAAACATAGTACCTAACCGGATCAGCTCCTGAACACCGGCCGGGCCTTCATTGACCAGTACATCTACAGCAGTAGAAGAACAAAGCCCGGCTCCAGCCAACAAGGTATCCTGCCGATGATACGCCGGAGAATCATCCTCTGCGGTCACCGCAGCAATACCACCCTGGGCATAGCGAGTATTGCTCTCCAACAGTGTTTTCTTGGTAATCAGCAGAACTTTACGGTCAGTGCTTCCTTCAATCGCTGTGTATAATCCGGCAATACCGGAACCGACCACAATTACGTCCGTCTCTACTACCGGCAAATCCTGCAGATCAAAATCGATCAAATATTGCGGTATCACGTGACTCACCTGTCTTTAGCGAAGAGTAGCGCATGCTACTTGACTTGTAGCATGCGCTCTAATGAAGTTCTGGCTTTTTCCGCGACAACCGGCGGCACATAGATTTGAGGTTTCATCGTTTCCAGACATTTGACCAACTTTTTAAGATTATTTACTTTCATGTTAGGACACACGAGAAACTTGGTCGCAAAATGGAACGATTTGCCCGGACTATCCAGACGGAGCTGATATCCGGTTCCATCTTCGGTGCCTACAATAAACTCCTTACAGGAGGATTGCTTGCAGTATTCCAGTATAGCGGTGGTGCTGCCCACAAAATCTCCCATTGCAACGACTTCCGGACGGCATTCCGGATGAACGACAAATTCGGCATTCGGGTATTTGGCTTTCATCTCCACAACATCTTTAACGGTCAACATGTCGTGTGTGTTGCAGTAGCCTTCCCAAATAATGAGCTTCTTGTCGGTATGCTTTTGAACATAATGCCCTAGGTTTTTGTCAGGGACCCAAATAATTTCATCAGAATCAACAGACTGGATGACCTTTACTGCATTAGAAGACGTACAGCAGATGTCCGTCTCAGCCTTGATTTCGGCGGATGAATTAATGTATGTAACGACCTTGGCGTTCGGGTGCTGTGCCTTCAGCTTACGCAGTCCATCGACGTTGACCATATCCGCCATGGGGCAACCCGCACGCTCATCGGGTATAATAACTGTTTTGTTCGGTGCAAGAATTTTCGCACTCTCTCCCATGAAATGAACACCGCAAAATACGATGACATCCGCATCCGTCTGTGCTGCCTTTTGGGCAAGCAAGAAAGAGTCTCCCCGGAAATCCGCAACCTCCTGTATCTCATCCCGCTGATAATAATGCGCCAAAATAATGGCATTGCGTTCTTTCTTCAACTGCATTAATCGTTCGCGCAATTCACGGTTTTGTTCCGCTTTACGCTCCAGCGCCAAAGCTTCCACGAGCGACCCTCTCCCCTTGTGTATTACGGCCTGCATGACCGCTGCTGAACCAGTACTTCAAGATGCTCTTATCCCCTTGTGAAAGTAAGCACCTTTTGTTTATCACCTAATGTACACAAGGTTCGAAAGACTGTCAATGTGACAAGAAGCACAAAAAGAACCGGAAAACGAATGATCGTTCTCCGGTTCTTTGTTTTTATTCGTCATGCGATGTTTTTATCGCTTTAATTATGATAATCCGCCGCCACCGTTGTCCGAACCACCCGGAGGTGTTTTGCCATCTGGATCTTTACGTTCAGAATCCTGATGATCCGTCGGACTGTTCTGGATCTCTTCGTCAGAAGTCGGACGCTCGCCTTCTTCTTTGCCTTGGATCCGGACGCGAACATCACCAATGTTGTCGATAACAGGCTCTCCGTTCTCGGATGGTCCTTGACCGCCTTCTCCTGAATCTTTTCCACTCAGTGCACCTGTTTCGATCAATTGCTTGATCTGCTCAAGTTCCAGTGTTTCTTCTTCAAGGAGTGTATTGGCAATTAAATGAACTTCCTTGGAATGCTCAGTGAGCACCTGTTTACATTTTTCATAACAATCATTAATGAAGCGCTGCATTTCCTGATCGATTTCATAAGCGATCTGGTCACTGTAGTTCTGCTCATGTCCGATGTCACGGCCCAAGAACACTTGACCTTGCGAGGTTCCGAACTGCATTGGTCCGAGCTTCTCACTCATACCATATTCCACAATCATGCTGCGGATAATACCTGTTGCTTGCTGGAAGTCGCTGTAAGCACCGGTTCCGATTTCTCCAATGAACAACTCCTCCGCTACACGGCCGCCAAGCAACCCGGTAACGCGATCCAGAAGCTCTTGCTTCGTTACAAGCATGCGGTCTTCCTTCGGCATCATAATAACATATCCCCCAGCGCGTCCGCGCGGAATGATTGTTACTTTATGCACCATGTCAGCATGCTCAAGGAAGTAACCGACAATGGTATGACCTGCTTCGTGGTATGCCACAATACGTTTCTCGCGGTCACTGATAACACGGCTGCGTTTCTCCGTACCTACGATAACGCGGTCAATCGCTTCATCCACCTCACGCATGGAGATATCTTTCCGGTTACGGCGTGCAGCAAGCAATGCCGCTTCGTTCAAGAGGTTCTCCAGATCAGCACCGGTAAATCCGGTAGTCCGTTTCGCAATGATGTCCAGTCTAACATCCTTCGTCAACGGCTTGTTACGTGCGTGTACTTTCAATACCGCTTCACGGCCCTTCACATCCGGACGATCAACCGTAATCTGACGGTCAAAACGACCTGGACGAAGTAACGCTGGGTCGAGAATATCCGGGCGGTTCGTCGCAGCTACGATAATGATTCCTTCGTTAGCTCCGAATCCGTCCATTTCAACGAGCAATTGGTTGAGTGTCTGCTCACGCTCGTCATGTCCGCCGCCAAGTCCGGCACCACGCTGACGACCAACCGCATCAATCTCGTCAATAAAGATGATACAAGGCGCATTTTTCTTTGCATTCTCAAACAAGTCACGAACACGGGATGCACCGACACCGACGAACATTTCGACGAAGTCAGAACCCGATATACTGAAGAATGGCACTCCTGCTTCGCCTGCGACTGCACGAGCAAGGAGGGTCTTACCGGTACCCGGAGGGCCCACGAGAAGTACACCTTTAGGAATACGGGCACCTACTGTGTTAAACTTCCGCGGATCTTTCAGGAAGTCGACAACTTCAATAAGCTCCTGCTTCTCCTCATCCGCTCCCGCTACATCCTCAAACGTAATCTTCTTCTTCTCTTCATTATATAGACGGGCTTTGCTCTTACCAAAGTTCATTACCTTGCCGCCACCGCCCTGTGCCTGGTTAAACAGGAAGAAGAACAGAACAAACATAATCACGAGCGGAATAAAAGAAGATAACAATGTCAGCCAAATGCTCTGACCTTCCATTTTCTTAACGGTAAATTGGATCTCGTTATGATCACTCGCCGCAACGAGTTCTTCCATCGCAGCATCCGTAGCCGGGATATAGGTCGAGAAGTTCTCTAATTCCTTCTCGCCCTTAGGCGTATTATATTTACCGGTCACAAGATAAGCATAACCGTCAAATTGAGCTGTTATTTCTTTTATGTTGTTGGCCTTAATTTCCTGCCGCAGTTGATCATACCTAGGGGTATCGGCTACTTCGTTACCATTGGTAACGAATTGAACAATGCCCACCACGACTAAAAATAAAATCAAATAAAAACCAGAATTCCGGATGAACCGATTCATCCCCTACCTCCTCTCAAAGACACATAAGATATTTTACCACAGCCTGTCTGACCATCTCAACAATGCGGGATGGAGCAGTGATCCGTGATCCGGCGTAGTATTTAGTTGCTGTAGATTTCCGGTTTCAAAATCCCGATGTATGGGAGGTTCCGGTAATGCTCGGCATAATCGAGTCCATATCCTACGACAAACGCATCCGGAAGAACAAACCCGGCATAGTCTGCCTGCAGGTCTACAGTCCGGCGTGCCGGTTTATCAAACAGGGTCACCACAGCAATCGACTTGGCTTTACGGTTCTCAAGCAGGTCGATCAGGTAGCTGAGCGTCAGACCGCTGTCGATAATATCTTCGACAATCAGAACGTCTCTGCCTTCAACGGATTCATCCAGGTCTTTAATAATTTTAACTACACCGGATGATTTCGTAGAAGCACCGTAGCTCGACACCGCCATGAAATCCAGTTCCATCGGTACCGTAATGTTTTTAACCAAATCTGCCATAAAAATAAACGCACCTTTGAGAACACAAATCACCAAAGGATCGCGTCCCTCATATTCTGCGCTGAGTTTTTCCCCTAATTCCTTAATCTTAGCCTGTATTTCTTCTTCGCTGATGAGCACTTCCTGAATGTCATTCTGCAACTGAGCGAACCTCCTACGTGTTTATACTATGAAAGTGTAAAACGGGCCATTCCCATTTTACGCTTTCCCCGCATTCACGAGTTCCATGCGGAGAATACATGTTGTATGCCGCCCAACGGCAGCGTGAACAGAGCGTCTTACACCCGGAATCCATACGATGCTACCTGAGCCATCGCACACCATGGGGATCATGGAACGTACAGAAGGAGGGATTTTCTCATCAATGAGAATATCTTTCACCTTTTTGCTGCCGTTTAATCCCATGACCTTCATCTTGTCCCCGGGTTGCCTGCAGCGTACGGTTAAAGGGAAAAGTAGCTGATCCGCATCAAAGGAAGCTTCTCCTGAAGCCAGCTTTATGCCGTCCCTCATTTCCTCTCCATCCACAAGCGCAAGCTTTAAAATTTTTCCGATTTCCGGCAGAACCAGATCCGGTCCATCGGGGGAATCCAACTGATATATGTACTTCCCCTGTCCTACAAGCGGCTTAGGGCAAAAGCTTACCTCTCCGTATTCACGGATACAGGTTAATCCTCCCCCTAAATCCAGTCGCCAATTGGTCCGGCGATCCTGCAAAACTCCTTGGCGGACCGTTTCAATCTTAACGAAATCCGTATTTTCCTGGTCTGCCGACAGATAATTTAATATTAGTTTAATCAAACGCCGTTGTAAAGCAACATGTAAGCCCAAAAAGGAAGGTGCGTCAAAAGACGTCCTTCCATCGATCTCCCTAACAAGAGAGCGGTAAGCATCCTCAGCAGCAAGCTCCATGTAATCATCTTCCTCACCAGTCACTTCAGCTAACTGGTTAAGAGAAGAAGAAATCTGTGTATTGTACTGCTCCAAGAAAGGAAATACCTCCAGTCGAACTGCATTGCGGCGGTATTTTGTCAGCATGTTGCTATAATCAATTGCATAGGAGTAACCACATTGATCGCATAACTCAATCAGGTCCGTTTTGTTAATACGAAGAAACGGACGGATCAGTTCCACATTTTTTTGGGATCTTTTGATTTTCATACCGGCCAGGCCCGATGGTCCGGTTCCCCGCAGCAGACGCATGAGTACAGTCTCTGCCTGGTCGTCTGCATGATGGGCCAGTGCAATGGATCTCGCTCCATATTTCCTTGCCGTTTCAAACAGGAATTCGTACCGTTTGTCACGCGCCGCTTCCTGTACGCCTTTTCCGCTTGATTTCATATAGGCCGGCACATCAATATAAGCTGTTTCCACAGGGATGCCCAAACTTTCGGCGAGCCTTTGTACCATGACTGCCTCATCGTCAGATTCCTGACGGAATCCGTGATGTACATGGGCGCAGATCAGCTTAAGCGGTATACGCCGACTTGAAATCTCATGGAGAACGTGCAATAGAGCCACCGAATCCGGACCGCCGGAAACAGCCACAATGATTGTGTCTCCTTCATCCCACAGTTGCTTCTCGGTTGCCACATCCTCAACACGTTCAACTAATGATTTCAAATAATCCTGCTCCAATTTCATTGTCCCCTTTTTATGCCGGTAAACAGGCTGTATATCGCAGGTTCCATGAGACTTCCATTTAAGTTCGAAGGAACAAATAAACAGCGCAGGCTAAGATAATGAGTGACATGACAAAAGAATTTTTGAGCCACAGCGGCGTCTTCCCTTGTCCACTTTCCCACCGTGATGGAGAATATACGGTATTTTTCCAAAGGTTCACCGCTTCTCGTGAATCTGCGAACCCGCCCGCGAGAGCTTTACTCAGCCAGCCGGCATATGGCTTGAGCTGCGGGCTCTTTCGCAGTGCTGCCTGAAGATCCGCAACACTGCGGATCTGGGGCAACTGTGCGGAGGCCGTCCTAAGGACCTCTTCATCCAACAGCTGGATACACATCACGGCAAACGAGAACAGGTCATAGGCCTCATCGCCGGTTCGGCTACCGGCATTCCAATATCCGCGGTCGTACCATTCCGTAAACTGCTTCACACTACGGCCAACCGCACTGACACCGCCATAGTCGATCAATTCCACTTGACCGTAAGCCGAAACCATGACATTCTCAGGCTTAAGGTCGCCGAAAATATAGCCGGACCTATGCAGAACAGTGAGCTTCTCCAGCAGCTTGAGCCCAACGAGACCAAGCCATTCTCTTCCGCGCGAGCGTATAAAATGTTGAAGCTGGCTTCCCTCAATGTACCGCATTACGTAAAAAGGAACTTCTCCGCTGCTGTCCTGATGATCATCGGCTTCAACCAAATAATGATCAGACATCTGCTCTTTCAACGTGTTCAACACATTGATCTCCGACTGAAGATCAAGTGTATCGTAACCTACTTTTAAGGCATAGCGCTCCGTATGTCCGGGCCGCTGCACCAGATAGACTCGGCCGTTTGCCCCTTTGCCTAACATCCGTTCCACGATGTACCTTTTCTTCCGCCATTTCCCTGTAATTACGGTCCCCGGCGGATAACCAGGATTAGACAACGTAGTCACCGAGCATCCCTTCCTCTTGGCCGGAATCACCCTGCCATGATTGATTACCTTCTAGTGTACCATATCGGTAATAATCAATCACCTTTAGCAGTGCCGGCCCCGTCGGAGTGGCGCCCTTCATCTGAAGCCGATGGAACAATCCTCTTGCTCCGTCCAGATCGGTAGTCCAATCGACATCTTTGACGACATCTTCTCCGCTCCCGCGTCCGGGAAAGTGAAATACCGCCAGTCGGCTTGAGCCTGCACGTGCTTTTAAACTGAGCATCAGATCTCGGATCGCTTCCTCAACTGCACCAAGCTTAGGTTTCATACTTGCACTTGCATCAATCAGAAGCGCAACCTGCAGGGGCGAGGTCTCGGCGAGCTCGTCCACTACTTCAACCACCTGGGATCGTTTATCAGGCGGAAGATCCTCAAGGGCACCCCCTCCTAAAATTTGCTGTATTTCTTTATTAACCGCCTGCTGTATGGTTTGAACTACCGTTTTACGGGTCATCATTTGCATCGTTCTGGCAAGCTGCGGGGTTCCAACAATCCGGTGAATGCCTCCCCCGGCTTTCGCAATCTCTTGAATTTCAAATCCGCCCAGCTCGCCTATCGTCCCATAATCAAGCACACCGACAACATTGACCGTAATCCCTTCTTGCAGCGCATGCGCTGCCGCCATAATCGGGCTCGGGCCGACATTAGAGCAACCGTCCGTAATGAGCAATATTTGTTTCATTTCCCTGCTACCTCCCCGTCACATCATTAAACTATCGTCTTGTCTCTATCATTCCCATTTTTTATAGAGTTCAAACGATAAATTGAAAGAATAGACGAAAGGTTCGCCACGGATTCCCTTATAATCTCATAGACTGATATTATAAATCTTTAGTTCACTTTATCAGCTTACCGTACGGGGCCGCTCCATCCGTGCAAAACCCGGCACGTGAACGTTGGCCCACTCGGGGTGGAAGTGATCCACACGACCAACCACAACTGTCATATCATCGTGAATCTGATTTTGCTGATACCGTATCACCTTTTCCAGCAAGCAATCTGCTATTTCTTGAGGGTCTGAGCTGTTCACTTCCTGAATGATCCGCTTCATCCAAAGTTCCTTGTTTACGGCGTAGCCCGGCGCATCATAAATGCCGTCCGTCATCATAATAAGCACATCCTCCGCCTGGAGCTGTAGGGACACGAGATCCACCTCAATATCCTGAATAATGCCGATCGGTAGGTTGCTTGCGGTAACAGGAATGACTTCATTGCCCCGTTTAATAAAACTCGGTGTTGAACCTATCTTCAAAAAAATAGTCTGTGCCGAATATTGATCAATCAGTGCCATATCCACCGTTGCATAAATTTCATCTGGCGAACGCAGCATCAGAATCGAATTGACCGATTTGATCGCAAGCTTCTCATCCATTCCCGACTGCAGCAGCTGTTCCAAAATATTTAGTGCCGAACTGCTCTCCATTCTAGCTCTTTCTCCATTCCCCATTCCATCACTCAGCGCCACTGCAAAGGTACCATTTCCAAGCTCAACCGTACTGAAGCTGTCTCCAGACAACAAATCTCCACCTTTGGCCGCAGCAGCCACACCTGTTGTAATCTCAAACGTTTTGGCCGAACCAAACCGCACGGTCGCGAGCCCATCACGCGGATGAGTCATCGTCTCTTCCACAACGGCAATATGCTCACCGATGATATCCGAGAGAAGCGGAGCGATAATCTTCCGGCACTCATCATACCCCCGGGTATATGCATGAATGATTTCTATCTCTACGTGACCCGAGTCCAAACTGATAATATCAATGCCTTGAATGGATAGGCCAAGATGCTGCAGCGCTTCACGAATCTGTTCTTCCTGAATATACATCGTCTGACTTTCCCGTTTGATCTCCCGTGCCAAGTCCTCCATGACTTGCGACACACCGGATAGCTGTTCCGCAACCAGATGACGGCTATCGAATATTTGGCGTTTCCACTGCATATCATGTTGATATAGATGATACTGCTGCTTGAGAACACCCAACACTTCTTCTTTTTTGGCACATATCTTATCCCATACCGGCGGCAGATCCTTGGCCTCCAGATCTGGATTTTCTTCTATAGTTGTCATCATATCGGTCATATATTTATAGGTCTGATAAAATTTCGCATCCCAGCAGTGATTCCGCTTAAAGCAGGACGAGCATGTTCCATCCGCCACCGCATCCATGAAATGATTCATTTCCTCCGTCTGTTTGCCGGGAGGCTGCATCGTTCCAGTTGTCTGCCCGAAGCTTTGCGATAGCTGGCGGAATACCTTAGAGAATTGGGTTACCCGATCTGCTGTCAGATCCCGAACCCGCTTCGCATACTCATGTTGTGACTTCGTATGGTCCTGCGTACCAGGCACATACTTGCCAATCGCCTGCATCACGCCTTTAGGTGTAACCAGGAACAGTCCGATCGCTATACAGGTTTCCCAAGTAGAGAGCATCACTTCGTTTGGCTTGTTGAAGTAAATGGACAATATCGTCGCGCCTAGCAGCATCCCGAGCGAAACACCGCCTTTCTTGCCTTCCCGAAGCATACCAGCCAGCATTCCCGCAAAAGCCAACAGACTCATCTGGGCAAATGCCGAGATATCAGCCAAGCTGAGAATCAAGCCGGTCACCACCCCGACGGAAGCACCCAGCGGAGCTCCTCCAACAAGAGCAAATAACAGGATCAAATAGCGTGACAATACATGTTCTACGGATAGCCCTTGGACTACCCAGCCCACAGCTCCTGTCATTACGGATGCGAGCAAGATGATCAGGCAAAGGATCTCCTCGTTCTTAAGCACATAATTTTTTTTGCGTAAGGTAAATACCGGAATGGCTTGGATAAATACCAGTGTAAGCACAAACCCAAGCACCGCATCTAATGTCATCATTATCATGGAGTACCAGGTCATGGATGGACCGACCAGCAACGCGAACAGATTCACCACGAAGGTGGACACAAACACCATTATTGGTGCATAGGACAGCTCCGCCCGTTCATACGTCTCCAGCCCTCTGAGCATAAAGTAGAAAAGTATAAGCTCAGCCGGAATCATGAGAAAAGATGAACCTGATGCAAATATACTTCCCGCTACAACAGCTGCTCCGACCGGGAGCAAATAATCTCTGCGAATAAAAGCGATGACTGCAAAATAAGCAACTGCAAACGGTGACAGCTCGTCCAGGATCATAGCTCTTCCCAGCAGAAATCCCATAAATGTCAGCAATATCATCCATTTCTTCGCGGCCAGCAGTTCGATGGGTCGCTTCACGAAGGATAATTGCCCGATACGTTCCGCCAAGCGGGCACGAATAGCTCCCGCTCCTCCTTTTGCCGTCTCTGTCCCCGGAAACATGACTACATTTCTTTTTTCCATCACCCTGGCACCCCATTCTTCACGAATTTGTTGGTCTCATTATAAAACCCTTGTGCCGAGAAAGTTTGTCAGAACACCGGACAAGCCCCAAAGAAATTTCCGACAAAAAAGCCTGCCCCCGCGAAAGCTCGGAAGAGACAGGCTAATCCCTTGATCTATTCCCATTTTTTTGATTTATTCATCCACATTTTGGTTAATCAATTTCCCGAATTGGGGCGCCTTAAATTTACCAATTCGCGTTTTGGCGGCGTAAATCACGTAGGAACCTGTCGTACCCTTGCATTACGCGACAAAAAAACCGCAGAAGGTTATTTCCCTCTGCGGTAACTTTATATTTTATCGAATTACACCCGTTTGGCTCCGCGTCCACCGCGTTTGCCCTCTGTATTCTTCTTAAGCGAAGAAATACGTTCTTCACTATCTTTCAGGAAGCGTGACATTTTATCCTCAAATGAAGGCTTATTGACCGCAGGCTTAAACGGGCGTCCGCCACGTTCACGGTTATATCCTCCACCGCCACCTCCGAATCGTTCTCCGCCTCCACTACGTTCCGGTCTTGGTGCGCGGGGTGGACGACTTTCGGAAGCCGGCTTGTCGACAGCTTGCTTGATCGAAAGACCGATCTTGCCGTCCTTGTCGACATTAATCACCTTCACGGTAACGACATCGTTGATCTTCAAGTGATCGTTGACATCCTTAACGTAATTGTCGGCGATCTCCGAGATGTGAACGAGACCCGTGACACCTCCTGACAGATCCACAAATGCTCCAAAATGCGTTATGCCTGTCACCTTGCCCTCTAACTTGGTGCCCACTTCAATTGCCATAGAATAAAATGATCCTCCCTTAAAAATATACAGTCCGATTTCTTGAATCTCGCTGCGGTGATTTGATTATACCCAATGACCTAAAAGAGGTCAACAGACGTATGTCATGGCTTTACCGGCATTATTCACCCGAATTATGCGGTTGAATAATCGGAACTTCGTTCGGTGGATAAAGTCCGAACTTCTTCCTGGCGATTTGCCCGATATATTCGGGATCCTGCAGTCGTTCGACCTCAAGATTCAGCTCGTTCCACGCTTCTTGTACAGCCTTCTGCTCGGTGCGTTTCTCTGCCAGCGTTTCATTCCGATTCTGGATATGAACATTTTGAGACCAGAGCGTTGAACCTGCCCAGATCAAAAACAGCGCCATCATGGCCATATACATTCTTCTGCGCCGAAGTGCGCCTCTGTTCTTTATTGTCTTTTGGGGAGCCTGCTTCGGTTGTTCAGCAAATCTTCCCATGACTCATTCCTCCTAAAACCAGCGCTTCCACGCCTTTATAACCTTGTCCGCCACATGCTTGCACCACACCGGCATCACTATACGTGATGTGATCGGCCTCAGCATCCATTTCAGAAGACTCCAAAAAGGCAACAAGCATCGCAGTACCATACGTAAAAGGAACATGACCAATCTCCATAGAAGTTTGAACAGACCTTTCAGCAGGTTCAGGATACCCTTGATCGGATTCCAGACCAATATGCGAAACATTGTCATTAAAACCGACAGCAAGCGTTTTGCCACCTGAATTAACATTACCACAAAACGTCTGGTTATAACACTCCATAATAAAAAATAGATCCAAACCCCTAGAAAGAGTCCTACAAACACATAAAAGCGCAGTTGGCCGTAGTTGGTAACATACAGCATCCTGAATACAAACAACGCGGCTGCGATCCAGTAGACAAGGTCCAGCGCATGTTGTAACCATCTGGGAAAACGGAGCTGGCCTGCCAGCACCCGGTAGCTGTCATAGACCAGTCCCATGGCTGCTCCGGAGAAGAGCATCCAGAGCAGCGTTATCCATTGGATTTGCGGATTCATTTAAACAGCTTGCCGAGGAGGCTTTTATTTTTAGCCTGGGATCCGGGATTCAGGTAGATAAGGGAATGTACCAGTCCTTCAATAGACAGCAGCCCCTCTTCCAGGCTGAGATTTTTAATATGTAAATTTTGCCCCCGGATGGTCAGATGCCCGAGTTCGGTCTGCAGCAAAAACTCTTCACTGTCGAAACTCTCCACATTTTGGACGCCGGTTATGTCAAGCTGCTTACGGTTTTGCATCCGCAGGTCATGATGTTTACCCTTCCCTTGGTCGATCATGGCATGTACCCCTCCTTTTAAAAATAGCTTATGGGGTGGAGCCTGTCTTTAGAACTGCGGCTATACCTTTTCGAACAAGTAGAAACAACTTCGTCGTCCTTCTCAATGACGACGAACGTTTCTCGAGAACAAAAAAGCACCCCCTCACATTCGTGAGAGAGTGCTTTATAAGCAGATTGATCTTACCAGTTCAACCCGTTATCTTTGGCGATCGGTTCTTCCTTAACCAAGGCATAGAGGCTTGCAGCCTCATCTTTACGGGTCGTCTCGGCAAGACGCTCGACGCGGACTGTGACCAGCTTCTGGCCAAATTGGACCGTGATCTCGTCGCCCACCTTGACTGTACTGCTTGGCTTGGCCTCACGGCCGTTGATCAGCACCCGTCCTTGATCCGATACATCCTTCGCTACGGTACGCCGTTTGATTAACCTCGATACTTTAAGGAATTTATCGACACGCATTACTTTACAGCTTCTTTAAGTTTGTTACCCGCTTTGAATGCAGGAACGTTGGACTCAGGAATTTCGATAGTGTTACCTGTTTGCGGGTTGCGGCCCGTGCGGCCTGCGCGTTTGCGGGTTTCGAATGTACCGAAGCCGATCAATTGTACTTTGTCGCCGCTAGCAAGGGCGTCTGTGATTTCGCCAAGGAAACCGTTCAGGACGTTCTCTACGTCTCTTTTAGTCAATCCGCTTTTGCTGGAAATGTTGTTGATCAGATCTGTTTTGTTCATGAATTAAATCCTCCCAATTATCAGAAAAGTAAAAGATTCCGTATTGCTGGCAGTAGATCAGCAGCATAAGCCGCGATTCACCTTACATGAATATTCTGGGTTTCTTACTGAATTCCTGCCGCAACACCCTATTTTTTTATTTTTTGCGAGAAAAAATATGTTTTTTCACGGCTTGTCGTCGCCATCGGGTGACGAAATTTGTTTGGCCGATTGCCACAAAACTTCCATCTCATCGAGCGTGCTGTCATGTACCGTCTTACCCTGTGCCTCCAGCTGTTCTTCGATATATCGGAATCTTGTAACAAACTTCCGGTTTGTTCTCGACAAAGCTTCCTCTGGATCCGCTTGGATAAACCGGGCCGCATTGCTTACAGCAAATAGTAAATCGCCCAGCTCAAGCGCCTGTTCATCCGGCGACTGCCCTTCGGCTACCGCTTCGCGGAGCTCAGCAAGTTCTTCCTCGATTTTTTGAAACACACCGTTGATATCATCCCAGTCAAAACCGACTTTAGATGCTTTCTTCTGCAGCTTGTAGGCCTTCATCAGCGCAGGCAGGTCACGGGGAATACCGTCCAGTGCAGATGCCTTTTCCGGATCAAGTCCCTTGCGCCGCTTCTCTTCTGCCTTCATCTGCTCCCAGTTCTGTAGAGCAGCCTCAGCGTCCTTGGCGAGGTTCTCGCCAAACACATGAGGATGGCGGAAAATCAGCTTGTCGTTCAGGCCTTGAATCACGTCATAGACCGTAAACGTACCGAGTTCCTCTTCCATCTGAGCGTGCAGCAAAATTTGAAGGAGCAAATCGCCAAGCTCCTCTTGCATATGCTCAGGGTCATCCTCATCAATCGTTTCCAGAACCTCGTATGTCTCTTCAATTAGGTTCTTACGGATGGACTCATGAGTCTGATCCCGGTCCCAAGGGCAGCCCTCGGGACTTCGAAGAATGCCGACAATTTCGTGAAGCCGGGCGAAGGTCCGATGACGAAGCTGATCGTCATCGCTCCGGGGCACGTAGACCAGCGACAGGTTTCCGTAACCCTCGATGCGGTCCAGTTCGTACAACGGAATGCGGACAATGGACTCTTCCCCTTCCACACCGAGTGCATGTCCTACAATAACCTCATACTCATCCGGATATATTTCCATCAGTGCGAGCTTAACCTCTGATGCAGTAAACATATCATACACTTGGCCGATCAGCGTATGAAGTTGCGGCTGAATGAGACTGCTGCGAAGTTCGGCAGCATCCAGCAGCTGAAAGCCTTCAATCGGATCAAATCCAAGGCGGACGAAGGCCTCGTCGAGGAAACTTTCGCCACCCAGCACCGTCAGAGTTATGTTCTGCTTCGAGCATCGCTCCCGAAGCAGCTTTACAGTCGCCTCCGCTACCATAGGGTGACCCGGCACTGCGTAGACAATCTCACTGCCGTCGCCCTCCGTCTGGGATGTTTGGATTAACGCAGAAGCAATGTAATCATAAACCTCCGGAAACGTGTCGTGGCTCTCATAGGCCTGGTCGAATGATTCCATCTTTACACCCAGGTCTTCCAGTGCCGTAATAACCGGGTGCGATAAGGTGCGCACATACACCTTGGCTGCGCGCTGCAATGTTTTCATAATGCCTAAAGTCAGCCTGTCCGGATTGCCCGAACCGAGACCGACAACCGTGATGGTTGCACTCATAAAGCTTCCTCCGCTCTTCGTCCGCCTTAGCAAGGGCGGTGTTTGTCGTACACTACTATACCACAGACGAAAAAACATCTCACGCCGGGCCACTCATCAGCGCATCACATGCATTGCCTTGAGCATTGCTGCCAGCGGTCTGCCGACCTTCGGCAGCATGAGAAGCTCCTCCTCTGTGAGGAGCTTCGTGAGCGCGGCTCCCGCCAGAAAGGCGCCGCCTCCAGCCACGACGCCGACCAGACTTGCGGCTGCGGCGCTTATGCGGCCCGGGGCAAATCCGGACGCTGCAAGAATGCTGCTGGCCGCGCTAGCAGCACCCCAGGCGGCCAGCGCCAGTCCCGCGAGCATAAACGCGGGCTTGGCAAGCAGGTTTACAGCACGAAGCCGGACGCCGATAGAGCGAACCAGCATGGCCACGTTCAACGCAGCGGCGACGAAATGCGCGGCCACGCCGGCAATGGCTGCGCCGGTAATACCCCACTCAGGCACCAGCAGTAGGTTAAGCCCTAGCTTAAGCAGAGCTGCCGCCAACAGATGGACCGCCGGAGCCCTGACGATGCCAACGCCCTGCAATAACGCCGCTGAGATGATGCTAACCGTGCCGCCAACCGCCGTGAAAGAGATCCAGCGCATGACGCCGCTGCCTTCCGCATCCTGATACAGCATAATGTTGATCGGTTCGGCCAGCACAGCCAGGCCAACGGATGCTGCAAGGCCAAACAGCCAGAACCAACGCAGCGCCAAGCGGCACTGGTTGACCACTTGCCCGATCTCTCCTTTAAATTTAGCTTCCGCTAGGGCAGGAATAAACAATACAGACAGTGAAGTAGCCATCATGGTCACAAGCTGCACAAGCGGAAGCCCCCGGTTATATACACCAAATTCGGCCATCACAGCCCCACCCGGCAAACCGATGTCTTTCAGCAGTCTAGGTACAGTAAACGTGTCTACGAGACCGATTAGCGGCACAGCAAGTGCGCTTAAGCATATAGGTACCGCATAAACAGCCAGACGCCGAAGCATTTGGCCATACCCTTCCCGCGCTGCAGGCAGCTGAACTGTATGGTGATGCTGTTCTGCTGCACGCGAGCCATTGCCTTCCGGCTCTTCCCCCACAGTCATTGTTCTCCGCGAAAAAGCATGTTTACGCCAATAGAATGCCATCACAAGCAATCCTGCCGCTCCGCCTGCAGCTGATCCGAACAGCGCACCGGCTGCAATCTCATCAACATCTGCCCCTGCACCTGTCATGTATAGCAGAAGAATGATCATGACAGCCACACGCACGCTCTGCTCCACAATCTGCGATACCGCTGTCGGTACCATGTTGTGAAGCCCCTGAAAATATCCCCGCAGAAGCGCCATCCACGGCACAAAAGCCAAGGCCAGTGCCCCGCTGCGAAGTGCAGGTACGACATGATCATCTCCGATCCATACTCCGAGCTGCGGAGCGCCGAAATACATAGCCGCTCCCAGTATAAGACCGAACAAGACAAGGACGGCCGTCGATACACGAAGCATCCTCCAGCTGTCTTCCCGCCGTCCCGCTGCCTCATATTCGGCCACATATTTCGATAGAGCCGCCGGGAATCCGGCCGCGGCTATCGTAATGATCATCATGTATAAAGGGTAAACCGTATTATAAATGCCGAAAACAGCATCGCCGCCCATGTTTTGCAGCGGTATTTTTTGCAATGTTCCAATCAGCTTGGAGACAATCGCTGCTGCGCTGAGAATAAATGCCCCTTGAAGAAGCCTTGATCCTGATTCAGTAGGTTTCATCGTCTGTAACCATTCCTTGCCTCTCCTGTTTAACAGGTCCTTTGATATCCCATTATAACCGGAACCGGAACACAGACTCAAAATTAGACTAGCTGATGTTCATTTCCGCACGTATTCCTAAGGTCACTAAACCTGTCACCACTAGTCCATACGCGGTCCAAACATATACTTTCTTATCTCATCAAAAAAACTCCCACCTGCCTCGGACCGGTACGGCCCGAAGATCAGCGGGAGTAGTTACTTCTATGCGGAAAGGAGCGTCTTAATCTTATTGCTCCATTTGTTTGCCAAGAAATGCAGCGGCTGTTTCAGCCATCTTCACTTCCATCTGGCCCATCGTAACCGATTCGTCTTTATTCAGCAGCAGCACACTACCGATCGGATCTCCACCTGTAACGATTGGAGCCGCTACAAAGCAGGAAAATTCCTCAGGTGTATCTTTACTGATCTCATATGTGCCTTTGTTCGTTTCCAACACAGTCTTGCGGTTTTCCATACAGTTTTCGAGCAGGTTACCGATCTGCTTGTCCAAATATTCTTTCTTGGATCCCCCGGCTACAGCGATGAATGTATCGCGGTCGGAGATGATCGTAATGTGACCTGTGCCTTCATACAATGATTCGGCATACTCCTTCGCGAAGTCTCCCAGTTCCCCGATTGGAGAGTATTTCTTTAGAATTACTTCTCCATCCCGGTCAACAAAAATCTCAAGCGGATCTCCTTCACGGATACGCAGTGTGCGTCTAATTTCTTTTGGGATGACCACGCGCCCGAGGTCATCTATACGGCGGACGATTCCAGTAGCTTTCATTTCACATGTTGCCCCACTTTCTTAAGAAGATTTTTCAACTACTGATCGATACGGGAAGAGGATGTCCCCAGGTATATAAGTGTAATGTCTGACCATAGTATTCATCCTTTCCCATATCCTTATACATACTCAGTCCTATATTGGTTGCGAAAGAGTTATTTTCTTTTTGAACCAGCAGGGATATCGGGCAAAAAGATCCATAACGCAGTATCCGCGCTATGGATCCATCGACATCCTTTAACACACCTCAAAAACGTAGCTCAGCCCGAGATACAGGATAAACTGCATAAATGAGGGGCCGGAAGGAAACCGATCCTCATCTGCGCGATTTTGTTTTTTTCATCGGATGACTGACTAAGGACTAGTGGATAGACTGTGAAAAAAACACGGGGCTGAGCCTGCTGTCCTGAGCTAGCTTGTCCGCTTCCTATTTCCCGGTATCTTCCGTTTTCTTGTTGTCTTCTGTTTGCTTGCCGTCTTTCGTTCCCTCGTCTGTTGCAGGGGCATTATCCGTGCTTTCGGCTCCCTTGTCCTCACCTTCAGTAGCTGGTTTGTCAGGAGTCTCACTCTTTGGAAGATCCATTTTTTCAATCAGATCGTTCAGCTCATTCTTCATGAACGTGTCGACTTTGGCCGAAGCCAGTTCGTTATGAATACCTTCCTTCTGGGTATCACTCAGCTTGTCATACGTGACTTCCTTACGGCTTTCAACCTTCATGATATGGTAACCATAATCTGTCTCAACAGGGTCACTGATTTTGTTCAGCGGAAGCGTCAGTGCTTGTTCTTTGAATTGGGTAACCCAGGTGCGGGCTTCCTTGTTCTCATACAGGCCACCTTGATCCTTGGAGCCCGTATCCTCGGAATACTCCTTTGCAACCTTAGCAAAGTCCTCACCCTTGTCCAGTTTAGATTTAACCTCTTTAGCAAGTTTTAAAGCATCTTCTTTCTTGCGCTCCTTGCCTTCCAGATCTGTAAAACCAATCAGAACATGGCGGACACTAATTACCGAGTAGTCCAATTTATTGCTCTCGAACTCCTTCTTGATATCCTCTTCCGTCACCTTGTTCTTCTGATCCTCCATCACGGTCATAACGCGAAGCATGTAATTCTTAAAATCCTGCTCCGTCAGTTTTTGAGCATCGAGAGCTTTTTTGAATTCCTCTTCACCCATCGCGTTTTTGTACTGCTTCACCATATCATCTGCCTGTTTTTCGGCTTCTTTCTTCGCCTCATCACCAGCTTTGGAATAAAGATATTCGTAAGTAACTCCCTGCTTGGCCAAATACTCTTTGAATTGGTCCATCTGCAAGAACTGGGCGTATTCTGGAGACATGAACTGCATAACCCGCTGTTCCAGGTCGAATTCCTTCTCGGTGATTTCCCCACCCTTGTATTTAACGACGACTTTGCTGTCGTCCTTCTGTGGTTCTTTATTATTAGTGTCGTTCCCGCATGCAGCGAGCACCGACATGGACATTACCGCAGTAAGCGATACGATAAATGTTTTCCATGCCTTTTTATTTCTTGACGGCATTTTGTAAATCTCCCTTCCTGTTGAATGGCTCCTTGGCGGCCTCAAGAAACTGCTCCAGCAGTTCCAACAACTGTTGATCCGAAAGGCCTTTGCCCTTCAGACGGATCAGCATGTTCTGGCCCTGTTCAAATTGTACACGTCTTTCGAACAGATTTCCAACTTGCGCAAGCTGAGCTGTATTAATTACCTTATCCTGTCCTTCATAAAACTGCAAAAGCAAATCATCTCCGCGTTGAGAGATAGAGTCTATTCCGTACATCCGTCCGAACACTTTCAGACGCGAAACTGCAAGCAGATTTTGCACCGCCAGTGGCAACTCTCCGAATCGGTCAAGCAGCTCATCTTCAAGCTCAGCCGCTTCATCGAATGAGGCCACGACTGCCACCTTCTTGTATATCTCAATCTTCTGAATGCTGTCATAGATATAATCCGACGGCAAATAAGCATCAATTCCAAGATCAATGGAGGTATTCCAGTCTTGGGAGGGAACTACCTGCTCACCCAACATACTTACTTTACGCTTCTGAATTTCTTCGGCCAGCATCTGCGAATACAAATCAAAGCCGACGGAGGCGATAAATCCGTGCTGCTCGGCACCGAGCAGATTTCCCGCTCCGCGAATGGATAAGTCGCGCATCGCGATTTTGAAGCCGGAGCCGAGCTCCGTGAATTCCTTGATAGACTGGAGGCGCTTTTCAGCTACTTCAGTCAGCACCTTGTCGCGTTGGTATGTGAAGTAAGCATAAGCAATCCGATTGGAACGACCAACCCGGCCGCGCAGCTGATACAACTGGGACAGTCCCATTTTGTCCGCATCATGAACAATCAGGGTGTTCACATTCGGAATGTCTACACCCGTCTCAATAATGCTCGTGCTTACAAGTACGTCGTATTCACCGTCCAAGAAGTCCAAAATGGTCTTCTCCAGTTCAGTTTCAGACATTTGGCCGTGGCCTACCCCCACCTTAGCCTCTGGAACGAGCATGGAGATTTGGGCAGCCATTTCCTGTATACCCTGTACCCGGTTGTAAAGATAATATACTTGTCCTCCGCGCGCCAGCTCCCGCTCAATGGCCTCTCTCACAAGAGTCTGACTGTGCTCAACAACATACGTCTGCACCGGAAAACGGTTTTCCGGCGGAGTCTCAATGACAGACAAATCGCGCACACCGAGCATCGACATATGGAGCGTACGCGGAATCGGGGTCGCCGTCAGCGTCAGCACGTCTACATTCGTCTTGAGGCGCTTTAGCTTTTCCTTGTGGGTTACGCCAAACCGCTGCTCCTCATCGACAATCAGCAGACCCAGATCTTTAAATACGAGATCCTGCGACAAAAGACGGTGCGTTCCGATCAAAATATCGGCCGTTCCCTGCTTCACCTTCTTGATGGTCTCATTCTGTTCCTTACGGCTGCGGAACCGGCTCAACACCTGAATGTTGATCGGATAATTGGCAAACCGCTCCCGGAACGTCTCATAATGCTGTTGAGCCAAAATCGTCGTCGGCACAAGTACGGCCACCTGCTTGCCTTCAATAGCGGCTTTAAAAGCTGCACGGACCGCAACCTCGGTCTTACCGTAACCGACATCGCCACAGAGCAGTCTGTCCATCGGACGGTTCTGCTCCATATCCTTCTTGATCTCCCCAATGGCCCTGAGCTGATCATGGGTTTCATCATAAGGGAACAAATCCTCGAACTCCTGCTGCTCCGTTGTATCCTTCTCAAAGCCGTAGCCGGGTGCGGATTGACGGTCAGCATACAACTTGATCAGATCATCCGCAATGTCCTGAACGGACGAGCGGACCTTGTTCTTAACGCGGGTCCATTCATTGCCGCCGAGCTTATAAACCTTCGGCTCCTTATCCTCAGAGCCCACATATTTCTGAATGAGATCAATCTGCTCGATCGGTACGGACAGCTTATCGCTTCCGGCATAAAGGATATGCATGTAATCCTTGTGAATGCCGTTGATTTCAAGCGTTCCGATCCCCATATATTTTCCGATACCGTGATTTTGATGCACGACATAGTCGCCGACCTTGAGCTCCGTGTAACTTTTGATCCGTTCGGCGTTATCCATGTTTTTGTTTGTTTTGCGTGCTTTCCGCTGCTTCTGAGAGAACATTTCTGCTTCGGTAATAATTGCAGCATGAACCGAAGGCATCTCAAAGCCGTTCTGTAGACTTCCCTCGAGCATTACAGGCTCGTCAATACCGTAATCGTTAAGAACACGTTTCATCCGATCCATACGGTCCGGTCCGCCGGCCAACATCATGACTTTTACGCCGGTTTTATGCCAGCGTTCCATCTCGGCCTTAAGCACGTTCATCTGCCCGTGGAAATCCTGCATGCCACGGGTAATAAAGTTGACGATGTTCTGTGGCTGGATTCTTGGAACTTGACGCAAAAATATCGAAATGAGCAATGTCTGGAACCGATGCTGATACATCACCTCGTCACTGTCGAGCGACAGCGGCAGATCTGGCAAGGACTTGCCGTTTTGCATCAAATGCAAATTCCATTCGGCCTCATCTCGCTCAAGCTGCTTGGCCGTTTCAAGAAGACGTGCTGGTTCATCCATAATAAGCAGCGTGTCTTCAGGCATATAATCATATAAATGCGTTTTTTCCGGATAGAGCAGTGAAATGTATTTGTAAATTTCCGGGAAATAGACACGCTCCCGCAGCATTTCCATCTCACGGTTAATTTCCTCACGCAATCTAAGCTTTGCCTGCCTGTCAGTCATTCTTTCCAGCTGGGTCTCCAGCATTCTTGAGATGATATCCGCCGCACGGCTCAAACGCTCCGTATCTGCAATTATTTCTTTGCAAGGCGTAATAATCACTTCTTTGACCTTATCAATCGAGCGCTGGTCGGAAGGATCAAAAGTACGGATGGAATCAATGTCCTCGTCAAACAGCTCAACTCTAAAAGCAAATGCCGACGTCATTGGATAGAAATCGATAATTCCACCACGCACGCTCATTTCTCCGCGGCTTTCCACTCGCTCCACACGCTCGTACCCAAGCTCGATCATCCGGCTTAAAAAAGATTCCAGCTCAAGCGTTCCACCATCGTTTAATATAATCCGGGCATCGGCCATTACTTCCGTGGCCGGCAGCAGACGGCGCACACCGGAAAACGGCGCAACAACAACACCCCGGAAGCCACGTGCACAACGGTGCAGTACATCAATCCGCTGAGCGAGGGTCTCCGGGCTTGAAACTGCTGATTCCGCTGCCACCAATTCATTGGCCGGATACAGCAGCACCTGGTCTGCAGACAATACCTCCTGAAGGTCATCCGCAATCTTTTGTGCCGAGAACATATTGTGCGTAATCACCAGCAGCGGACGCTGCTGATTCTGATACAGTGCAGCCATCAAGATTTGCCGGGACGAGCCGGACAGACCTGAGATCAGCTGTTCTCTCATGCCGGCCGATGTGCCAGCCGCAATGGACTTAAAGTCCGAATCTTCCGAAAAGACGTCTATAAGTGCTTGTAACAAAAGGGGCACCTCTCTTATGCAAACGAATGAATTTATGGGAAATGTGTAATCGAAAAGAAGCCTCAGCAAACTGCCAAGGCTAAAGCGCGGCCTCTGTTAACCGCGTTGCGTCCGTCTTACGTTACATCATGTGACTGATTTTCAAAAATGATATCTTACTGAAGAGGATTGGCCAACAGACTGAGCTCCGGATGAGTTTCCAGTGCTTCCCTGCAATGATCGCAGGTTACTCGTACGGTAACATCTCCGTTAAAATCATACGCTATTATATCCTTGCGTTCCTCGGGGGTCAAGGAATCGAATCCAAGCTGAGACTCTGAAATCTCGCTCGATTCAATCCGGCCCTGAAATGTCCGGCAGTGTCTGCAGGTATAATTTATCGCCATCATATGCCTCCTGAAGGTCTTTTATACCTTCAGTATGCCCGGCTTAAGGCTCTTTCAGACAGCCTGTCCTGCGGACGCTTTCTCGCCATTTAACTGGCGAGGCCAATGAGGCGGCGGATACGATAGCTAACCGTTAAATTTTTGCATCGTCTGTTCAAAAGTATGGTCCAGACTGTATTCGAGAGAATCACAGGTTGTATCTATCATACTTTTTAACAGGTCACGTTCATTTTTAGGGAAATTCCCCAGCACATAATCAACTACAGCAAATCCCGGTTCGGGGCGTGATATCCCCATTCTTACCCGATTAAATGTTTGGGTTCCTGTATGCTGAATAATCGATTTGATGCCGTTATGTCCGCCTGCGCTGCCTTGGTATCTCAGACGAATTTTTCCAACGGTAGTGTCTAGGTCGTCATATACAACAATCATATCTTCCAAATCGACTTTATAGTAATCCATAAACGCACGTACAGCTTCCCCTGACAGATTCATAAATGTCATTGGTTTAATCAAAACGGTCTTCTTGCCTCCGATGAAGCCTTCTGCGATCACCGATTTGCATTTGCTGTTATTAAATTTCATCCCATGACGCTCCGCCAAGGCATCAAGTGCCATAAACCCAACATTGTGGCGCGTCTTCTCATAAGCTGGACCAGGGTTGCCCAATCCGACAATCCATTTCATTTCAGTATAATTCCTTTCCGTAATTTTACTTTCTTCTTTGCAGCTTTCTGAGTACAATATGAACAACACAATCATTCGGGGCAACGCAGCTTGCGCTAATCAGACCCCTTAATCTATACCCTCACATAAGAAGGTGGACCAGCATTGAAAAATTATGAACAGAGATTGACGCATCATAGCCACTTTCAATACCACATGAAGCACGCAATCCCGGTGCAGGTGTACGAGCAGGGATGTCATATGGAAGTTGGCCTTATCACGGCTGTTGACGCTCATTTTGTGGAAGTCGAAGGAACTTTGTATAACCGAAGCTCTTTTACCTTCATCTCACGTCCTGGGTACTGATGTCCCGCAAGCATAATTGTAAACGGTTTCTCTAGCTGTTATCTATCATCTCTATCAAAATGCCGCTATAGCCGACAAGGGTTACATTTCCTGAAGAAGGAAACGTAACCCTGTAAGTTATAGCAAATATTATTCAATCTCGAACAGCTTGCTGATGGACAATTCTTCATGGACACGAATAATCGCTTCACCCATGAGTGGAGCAACTGACAATACCGTCAGCTTGCTGCTCGGATTATCATGTGTAATCGGAATTGTGTCCGTCACAATAACCTCCTTAAGCGGGGAATTTTCCAGTCTCTCCATCGCTGGACCGGAAAGTACCGGATGTGTACAGCATGCGTATACTTCTTTTACGCCGCCTTCCATCAATGCGTTTGCGCCGAGGCAAATCGTTCCAGCCGTATCGATGATATCATCGATCAGGATCGCCGTTTTGCCCTCGATATTTCCGATAATATTCATGACTTCACTAACGTTCGGTTCTGGACGTCGTTTATCAATGATCGCAAGTGGAGCATTCAGGAAGTCAGCTAGCTTTCTGGCACGAACTACACCACCATGGTCTGGTGATACGACCACCGGGTTCTCAATTTGCTTCGAACGGAAATATTGAGCAATGATCGGAACACCGAGAAGATGGTCAACCGGAATATCGAAGAAGCCTTGAATCTGCATCGCGTGCAAATCCATGGTGATGACTCGATGGGCGCCGGCCTTTTCAATAAGATTTGCAACCAGTTTCGCGGTGATCGGATCCCGGGAACGCGCTTTACGGTCCTGACGAGCATATCCATAATATGGAATAACCACATTGATGCTCTTCGCGGATGCACGCTTCAGTGCGTCAACCATAACCAAAAGCTCCATCAGGTTATCATTGACCGGTCCACAGGTAGACTGCACGATATATACATGACAGCCGCGGACGCTTTCGGAGAGCTTTACTTGGATCTCACCATCGCTAAAGCTTGTTGTATGGGACTCCCCCATCGGAATTCCGATATAATCGGCAATTTGATGGGCTAGCTTTGGGTTGGAATTACAAGTGAAAATTTTCAATTTAGAATCAAGATAAGTCATAGAATAGAAACCCTCCGTGCTGGTTCATTGAAATTAGGCTGCCCGATCACCGCTTCTTCGCTTAAGGGAGGACAGCAATTATGATTGTGACTGACTGTTCTTCTTTGCTTTTGCGTGTGCCCGGATTTTTTCAGCGTAACCGGGCTTATTTTCCTGCCGCTGTCTTGCTATTGCCAAATCGTTCTCCGGTACGGATTGAGTGATGGTGGAGCCAGCTACGATAAACGCGCCTTTACCAACCTTAACCGGCGCAATCAAATTAACGTTGCTGCCAACAAAAGCATCATCCTCAATTTCGGTAACGAATTTATTATAACCATCATAGTTCACCGTTATCGCACCACAACCAACATTAACGTTCTTGCCGACTTTTGCATCTCCAATATAACTCAAGTGGGACACTTTTGATCCGTTATCAATCGTTGAGTTTTTCACTTCAACGAAGTCGCCGACCTTCACGTGCTCACCCAGTTTGGAACCAGGACGCAAATAAGCGAACGGCCCTACGGTTGAGCTCTCGCCAACTTCGGCTTGGCAGAGAACTGAATATTTTACAGACACTCCATCCGCGATAACCGAATCTTCGATTTCACTGTTAGGTCCGATCTCACACTCCCCGCCGATAACGGTATTACCTTTTAATATTGTACCCGGATATAGAACCGTGTCTGCGCCTATCGTCACATCGGCTCCAATATATGTGGAAGCAGGATCAATTATCGTTACCCCGTTCAGCATATGACGACGTGTTATACGCTCCCTCATATAGCCCTCAGCTTGCGACAAGGCCAGGCGGTCGTTAACTCCGATGGATTCGGCTTGATCGTCAGTTTGATAAGCCAGTACCGTTTCGCCGGCTTGTTTCATGATACCGATGACATCGGTTAAATAATATTCTTGCTGCGCGTTTTGGTTCGTTACTTTTTCCAGCGCGTCAAACAGCTTAGCATTGTCAAAACAATACGTACCTGTATTAATCTCACACACAGCGTCTTCCTCAGGACTACAGTCCTTCTGCTCCACTATTCGCAGCACATTGCCTTCTTCGCCCCGGATAACCCGTCCATAGCCTTTAGGGTTGTCCATATGAGCCGTCAGCACGGTTGCGGCAGCTTTGCTGTTCTCGTGCAGCTCCAGCAAGCCTTCCAGTGTCTCAGGTGTGACTAGCGGTGTGTCTCCGCAAATGACGATCGTCGAACCTTGTTCACTGCCTAGAAGATCTTTTGCCTGTTTCACGGCATGGCCGGTTCCAAGCTGTTCTTCTTGCAGCACATATTCCGCCGCATCTCCCAGATAAGAACGAACTGTTTCCGCTCCATGGCCAACAACCACAACACTGCGTTCGCAGCGTACCTGATCAACCGTTCGCAATACATGACCCACCATCGGTTTCCCACAGACGGGGTGAAGCACTTTATATAGTTTCGATTTCATTCGTTTGCCCTGCCCAGCGGCGAGGACAATAGCCAATCTTTTCAAGGGCCCTGCCTCCTCCTCTTGAACTCACTACTGAATATATCTCATTCTAGAAAAAAAGAAAAGAGAGCCATGAGTATGGCTCTCTTTTCCTTGAACCCCAATTATGAATCTTAAGCGCCTTCTTCAATGACTTCTTCTTCAGTAGCAGCACGTTCGTACTCAGCCAATACAGCGGACTGAATCTTCTCGCGGGTACCGGAAGAAATCGGATGGGCAATGTCGCGGAACTCTCCGTCAGGAGTGCGTTTGCTCGGCATTGCAACAAACATTCCATTGTTTCCGTCGATAACGCGAATGTCGTGAACGACAAATTCATTATCGATGGTAATGGATGCGATTGCTTTCATTCTCCCCTCAGAGTTAACACGGCGGAGTCTGACATCCGTAATTTGCATATGTGTTCACCACCTTTTTCCATCAGAGACTTGGTGTATAATTCCACATAGCAAACCGAATTCCTTCTTTTTAATTGTATAAAATGTCCTAAATTCAGGAATTTTTTTTAGAATGTGATATTTTCGACAGACTTCGTGCCCATTCGCTTGAAAACGCTATTATATCGACAAATACCGCCAGTCCTATTTTTCGAAATAATTTCCAGGATTTACGGTGATCATCTTACTCTTGGAATCCACATCCGAGAGACGAGCCAGAGAAATGTAGTCCTGCAGTAGTCGTTCCTCCGACTCAACCGCACCTGATTCCAAAAGCACTCCGACTCCTGCCACTTCCGCATTGAATTCAGCAAGCAGATCCACCATTCCCTGGATTGTGCCGCCAGCCTTCATAAAGTCATCCACAATAAGAACGCGTGAGCGTTCTTTGAGCGCCCTGCGAGAGAGGGACATCGTATGAATGCTCTTATGAGATCCGGAGACGTAGTTGATGCTCACAGCCGAGCCTTCAGTCACCTGATGATCACGGCGTACAAGAACGACCGGCAGATTCAGTTGAGCGGCTGTCGCATAGGCAAGTGGGATTCCTTTCGTCTCGACCGTCATGACGACATCAATGTCACAGTCCGCAAAGACGGTTGCGAATATTTTGCCAGCTTCGTTCATCAGGGAGGGCTCTCCCAGAAGGTCAGACATATATAGATAGCCGCCAGGCAGTATCCGGTCGGACTGCTGCAGCTTATGGCACAATTCTTGGGCAAAAGAGAGTGCGTGGTCCTTCCGCAGCTTTGGAATGTACTTCACACCCCCGGCTGCTCCGGCAAGCGTCTGCAGCTCGCCCATTCCTTCGTCTTCAAACACTTCCTTGATAATCGCCAAGTCCTCACTTATGGAGGATTTGGCTGCTCCGTAACGTTCAGCGAACGTAGTCAGCGAAATCAAAGTATGCGGTTCAGACAATAAATATTGGGTCATGTCGACCAATCGTTCGCTTCGTTTTAATTTTTTCACATGAGTTCCTCGCTAAATCCGAATATTATATTGTAAATATACCACTTTTGTACGTCTTTCCACAAGGTCAGAAGTTCCTAACCTGGTAATCAGCTCTTGATATTGTTACGTTAGAAGTCTAACTGCATAAACTTCTTTGCAAAAGCCTCTCAGGCCATTATAAATTCGCGCGACTTTGGACTCTTTAGACACAAGCCCAAACACGGTTGGCCCGCTTCCAGACATGAGCGCTCCATCAGCGCCAAGCTTTAACATAGCTTCTTTCAGCTGCTGCACTTCCGGGTGCATCTTCAGTGTCACCTCTTCCAGCACGTTACCGAGTGACCGGCACATTTCCTGAAAGTTGCCCGATTCCAGAGCTGAGACCATATCCTTGGCGGACGGATGTTGTTGTATGTTGTCACTGCGCAGACGACCGTACACTTCTGCTGTAGACACATTAATCGGCGGTTTCGCCACGACAACCCAGCATTGGGGAGGGTTTAGAACAGGGGTCAGAACTTCCCCTCTACCTGTCGCTAGGGCAGATCCGCCTGTAACACAGAAGGGCACGTCAGAGCCCAGCTCAGCTCCCAGAGATAACAGCTCTTCCTGCGGTATATTCAGATCCCAAAGACGGTTCAGGCCACGAAGCGTGGCCGCAGCATCACTGCTTCCGCCTGCCAGACCGGCAGCAACAGGTATTTTTTTGTCTAGATGAATATGTACACCTTTACGGACGTCATAACGCTCCTTGATGAGTTTAGCCGCCTGAAAGGCCAAGTTCTTCTCATCAAGCGGTATATAGCCCGCTTGGCTAGTGATGATGATCGTATCTCGAGGCTGCTCAGACATCTCTAGCCGGTCTGCCAGATCGATCATCGTCATGACCATCTCCACTTCGTGGAAACCGTCGGGTCTTTTATGAAGTACGTCCAGCATCAAATTGATCTTAGCAGGCGCTTTTTCGTATATTTTCAAGAACGTTCACCTATCCTTAGCTTTTCCCATAAGCACAACTTAACACATTACAAGAAAAACTTCTAATTGACTTTATATTAACAAACCGACGCGTTGAAGTCATTTTCCATGCGCAAATAAATGCGAATAAATGGTTATAAGATAAAAGGGCCTCCGCATTCGGAAGCCCCCTATAATTCAAATTATTAACGGTCAGACTGGCGGGCAGCCCGCTCCGCAAGTTCAATTGCCTTTTTAACCATATTTCCGGCATCACTGGCTTTAATACCGCCCCAGCCTTCTTTTTGCACCGTATCGTAGAATCCCAGCTCCTTAGCAAGCTCGTTCTTCAGTTCTTCCGACATAATACTCCGTCTTCTCCGACTCATTCGTATTCGACCTCCTTGTGAATGTGGTGATGATGGCTTTGACCCTCCTTATTATGCGCTTTGGAGCAGGTTCCTCATTCCCACCATTCACATGGCAACAAAAAACAGCCTCCGTAAATACGGAAGCTGTTCTGCATTACATAAAGTTATGACTTGATATAGGTTATACGCAGTTGGCAGTCATCGTCCAAAACCATGATTTCCACCGTTTCGGTTAACACATCCGCATAACTGTAAGACACTCGTTTAAAGGTTTGCTGGTCTTGATCCAGCTTTACAATGAAAACAGAAGGGTACGTTTCTTCCAAAACACCAGTACGCTCTACGGTCTTACGGCGACCACCGTTTGCCCGCAGCGTAATTTTTTGCCCAAGATGAGCATCCAAACTGCGTTTGATTTCCAACAGCGCATTTTTAGCCATTGTCGACGACCACCTCTTTCCTTGTCCATTATAACTAATTATCAATCATTTGTCAAACCAAAAACATTAATTATATCAGCATTAAAATTATCTTGTCAACGAATTTTTTTTGAGCCTTTATATATCGAGCGTAGAACCGTTATTATGCGTAAAACCGACACGAAATATGCACATTTTATTTAAAATGTCACAGCTTGTCCTCTTCATGTACATAATGACAATATCAAACAAGTAGTAACGGTTTTGCCATCCTTTCAAGACGGCACCCATTTCTGTGAGGAATAAAAAAAACCCCTGTAATTAGGGGTTTTAGGAAGAACCTGTTCAATTTACCCGGCAAGGCGACCTTGGAAGGCTCTAGCTGACCGATGGAGTCACTTTAAGTGTAGATAAGTCATTGAGACGAGGAAGTCCAATCCGATAGCTTCCTCGGGTCTCAATGCCCCCTACCCCCTGGCTGCCGCTGATGGTGTTGTGAAGCACGTCGTTCATGTTCACCGTCTCGCGCATGGACGTATATGCCGTTTTAGCAGCCACATAGACCGGATCTAAAGCATGAATAAGTATCCGCCCCGGAGAGCTCGCAAAATTCGCTCCTGCCTGCAACAGTGCTTCAAAATGCGATTGGCACGCACCGGCCACCACAACAAGGGTGTCCAGATTACGTTCATACTGCCTTGCGCTCTGAATTGCCTGCACAAAATTTTGCGAATTTTTATAACTGTCCAAGCTGTACAAATCATGAGATTGACGTCTTTTCAGCACACCGTCATGTCCGGTAATAACTACAATATCAGGCCGAACACGCGGCAGCATTCGATATAAGGCCTCAGCCATGGATGATTCGTTAACATAGTAGCCTTCGGCTGGAACACGAAGCTGATTGTATAAGGTTAAGCTCTTTTTCAAATAATGGGGATCTCCATCTAAATGCAGCACCTTGCCGGGCACGTCGAAATATCCCTTTTCACCGGTTCCCCATTCGGTTCGCAGATCAGCCAAATGCCGCTCACTCTGCTCCTGCCGGTCCTTTTGCAAGCGGGATAGCGACTCGTTTGCTTTGATCTGTGCCTGCTTCGTCCGTTCGCTCATCGTGGGATGCGGTACACGTACCAGGTCCCCAAGGGGCGAGTCGGCCAGCAACCGAAAGTCCGTTCCCTTAATAATGGCTGTGTTCTGCTGGACACCCTCCACCCGGAACGTTACATCGCCGCCGTACGATTTACGAACGACCAAGTCTCCATAATTCATCACAACATCCCCCCTGCCTCTATCCTATGGGCGAATGCGGGGATTGGTTCATGGTTGAGAAGGATGACACCAAAAAATCGGTTCGTCCTTAACCCATCTCTCTTGGAAAGGACTTCGACTCTCAAGGGCGCAATAAGGTCGCTAAGACGATGAAACGTGTCGCTGCAAAAACCTGCAAATTGAAAAAGCAGCCCTTTAGGGGCTGCTTTAAAGATCTCTGCTTTAAACGTGAAATTTTTTTATTAAGGCTGCACGATCCATTGCCTCGTCCATACGCTTTCGTATCTACCGTACTCCAGCCCTAAGAAGCACGCTGCTCAGTCTGGCGTATTCTTCGATGCTAAGGGTCTCACCACGTCGTGAAGGCTCAATTTCAGCCTCCTGGAGCAGCTGCTCCAGCCGCTCACGTCCCTCTCCCGGGAAAAAGCGACTCTTCAGATTGTTTGCTATCGTCTTACGACGTTGAGCGAATGAAGCATGCACAACCTCGAAGAAGTGTTTCTCGTCATCGACTTCAACGGGAGGCTTGTCCCGCACCTTCAGACGAATGACGGCCGACTCTACATTCGGCTGAGGGATAAAGACGGTATGGGGAACCGTACACACCAGCTTCGGCTCGCTATAATATTGGACGGCGATACTCAAACTGCCGTAATCCTTGCTGCCTGGGGAGGCTGCCATGCGTACCGCAACCTCTTTTTGAATCATGACTACAATATTCTCAAGCGGCAGCTTTTCTTCCAGCAGCTTCATCAATATCGGTGTCGTTACATAGTAAGGCAGATTGGCTACGACGCTGACCTTAGACACTCCGCTGAAATAATTGCGGAACAGCTCATGTAAGTCCACCTTAAGCACGTCCCCGTGGTGCACGCTTACATTGGGATACGGCTCAAGTACCTCTTGTAATATCGGAATAAGCCGCTGATCAATCTCCACGGCTGTAACTCTGTTTGCTGTCTGTGCCAGCTTCTCCGTTAAAGCTCCAATGCCGGGACCGATCTCCAGTGCGCCTTTTTCCTTATCCAGATCAGCGGCCTCTACAATTTTGAACAGTATATTTTGATCGATGAGAAAGTTTTGTCCAAGACTCTTCTTAAACGAGAAGCCATGACGCTGTATAATCTCCTTCGTTCTTCTCGGGGTTGAAATATCATCAATCCGTGTCATAGCTCTGTACCTCCCTCTTCCAGCTGAGCGAGCGCTGCTGCGAATTCTTCACGTGATATTTGAAACATGGCCAGCCGTTTATGAAACTGTTTGCCGTTACAATATCCAATGCCGAGCAGGTTGCCCATCGCCATCCGTCTCGCTGCAGCCTGCGGATGCACAATCAGCCCAGCCTCAATCAGGTCATCCAGCCCAATAAGGCTTTCCGATCCTTCAAATGACGTATGCAATCGTTCCAGCGCATGGCGAATCGCCTCCGGCGAGGCATTCTCCACCCCGATGTCTCCTTTTCGCGTTGCATCGGCTTCCGGAATGAAGGCATGCTTGCAGCCAGGGACCTTAGTGTCGATAATCTTACGGATCCGCTCTCCGGCATGGTCCGGATCGGTTAAAATAATGATTCCGCGCCGTTCTTGCGCCAATGCAATTCGTTTCAGTGTGTGGCTGTTAATGGCCGATCCTCCGGTTTCAATCGTGTCTGCTTCAACAGCCCGCTTCACAGCCACTGTATCGTCCCGGCCCTCCACGACAATGACTTCTTTGATCATTCCCTGTTTCTTCCTTCCCAAAACAAAAGAAGAGGATGATTCATCCTCTTCTTAGCATCACATTAATATTAATTAAATAGTATAGCATTAGCATGGCAATGTAAAACGGAATTCATGCGTTAATTAAGCTCTGGTTTCACAGGGCCAATCACATAAACGGTATGCCCGCTTTTACGCCCAAAATTGTATGCCGCTTTTAAAGAATCAAAATAGACATCAATTTTGTTGCCTTTAATGGCACCACCAGTATCTTCTGCACGGCGGAAGCCTACGCCCTCAATATATACCCACCAACCGATTGGAACCACACTCGGGTCCACCGCAATCGTACGTCCTTCCGTTACGCGTGTACCGGAAGCTGTGCGGGTACCGATGCCTTTCTGTTCGGCGGAATAAGCTGTCATAGAAACATTGTTTAGTACTTTTTTATATTCGAAGTCAACTCCGGCTCTGGAAACCACATTGTTAACTTTAACTTTTGCGGATGCCGCCTTAACTGCTGGCTTTTCTGGACTCGATTCCTTGGCTGCCGTTCTCACGGTAGCATTTGCAGTCGTGGTTCTGTCAGCAGACGCAGTTTCAATAACAGGTGCTTCAGGCACTACTACTTTTTTCGTGCCAACTGCAATAATTTTATCCTTCGTCTTACGCTGTATCTCTTTGTTTATCACATTTTTTGAAACAAGCTTTCCGTCCTCGTAGACTTTCTCGATATGGTTAACCACGATGCCCGGCTTACCACTTTGAATCACCCGGTTATCGCCCTTCACAAGAGAAGGATCTGCCGTTTTGATGACACGGAAAGAGCGGTTTTCAGTTTGCTTAACCGTTTGTTTCGTGACGCGAACGACGCGAATGTCTGCTTTTTCAATAATTTTCGTTTCCAGGGAAGGCTTTACTGTATCTTCGCCCTTGATTGAAATGCCTGTTTCCTTAAGCACATTTCCAACCGTATCTTGGGTAGTAAATATTGTGTTTACTTTACCGTCTGCAGTCACTTTTACAGGTACTGCGAGTTTAATAAATACACGGTCTCCATCCTGGAGCACACCGTTTAACGGCATGGAAACCTCATCCTGCGGTTTCAGGGAGATGGCCTGCTCATCCAGCACTTCATGAAGCATAGCCTCTCGGGTTTCCACTGTGGTGACACGTCCGTCAACCACAAGGTGAATTTCTTTGCCCGCCTGATTGTGAACAATCAGAAGTACGAGCACTGTAATTGCGATGGCGCCAATGGCGGCCAGCATTAGGTGACGCAAATTCTCATGCTTCCATCGTAATGCGTAAGACATGCTGGATGATTGTGATTCATGGGTCTCTTCTGGTTGAATAACGCCCACTATGTCATCCTCCTTCATAGTCCCGCCGTCTAGGTAACGCATGATTGCATTTGACGTGACTATAGCAAATTGTCTCACAGGGTGCCCTGCTATCTATCTACACCCTGCGTTAATCCCCGTCTTCCCGTCCATACGATCGTCACCTCCTGTTTACCAAAAGTATGACGATACTGTCTCCAATATTCTAAAATAAAAGAAAGCCAAAGAAAGAGTTATAGAGACTCTTTCGTGGCTTCCTGATGTCTAGAATCTGGAAAATAGCATGCACGAGTTTGCCTCTCTTACTTACGCTTACGGAGTTAGCTGTCGGGTTCGGACGTAAGAGAGACGCCCTATCTCAAGTCACCCGCTCATGGCGGCTGCCTTCAAATTCACCCCAAAGACCCAAAAAGAAATCAAATACAGTGGAGCGCAGCATGATTGCCAGCTATTCCTGTATCGGTTCCCCCGTTCTCCGAATATCGGAGATTAAGCGAGACGGTTCATAAAATATTCGGCTGTTCGTTTTCCGATCAGCTTCTTATCACTGAAAAGATGATATCCTGTTTCTATGCAGGTTGTAAAGCAACAATCAACCACATTTTTTCAGATAAAAGGTTAAAATATTGTAATATCGTCGCCTTTTTCGGTTAAAAAACTTTAATTGGTCGTTAATGCTCTGTTTTTCATCGCATTTGCTCTCGATTTCATTTAATACCAAATCGTTCCAGAGCATTTTTGGTCGTAATTGAACCTAATTCTTCCAGAGACAGGCCCCTAATCTCAGCCGCTGCCTCGGCCACTAATTTCACATGAGCAGACTCATTACGCTTCCCCCGAAACGGATGAGGCGTTAAATAAGGGGAGTCGGTTTCGATGAGCAGTCGGTCCATCGGGACCTGTGCTAAGACCTCTTTTGGCTGTCTCGCATTTTTGAACGTTATCGGCCCGCCGAAAGAAATATGGAAACCCATATTTAGGCACTGCTTGGCCGTTTCCCAGCTGCCAGAAAAGGAGTGCATCACTCCACCGACCTCTGACGCCTTCTCTTCTTTCAAAATCTTCACGATATCCTCATGTGCATCCCGGTTATGAATAACAATCGGCATGTTCAATTCCCGTGCTAAACCAATCTGCCTACGCAGCACCTCATGCTGAACTTCCTTGGGAGAGGTGTCCCAATGGTAATCCAGGCCGATTTCACCGATAGCCACTACTTTCTCATGACTGCAAAGAGTAGCGATCCATTCCAAATCTCCGTCCTTCATCGTGATCGCATCTACGGGATGCCAACCCACTGCCGCATAAATAAAATCATAAGTTTCCGCCAATTTCATGGTCGAAGGAATCGTTTCCCGGTTAAAGCCGATGTTGATCATTCGGGTTACACCGGCTTCCAAGGCGCGGTTGATAACCTCCTCACGATCTTCGTGGAACTCGGGAGCATCCAGATGTGTATGTGTGTCGAATAACATAAATAAACAATCTCCTTTCTTGTCGCAGACCAGCACAGTAATAACCGCCGGTTCTAGCTGTTCAATACTTTACTTATATCTATTTTATCTAACTTGTCCAAACACGCTTTTGACATCCTCCGGCAAGGTATTCAAAACGTTCCTCACCTTTTCCTCAGGAAAGTATAGACGGTATCGCCCGCGGTGAATCCCGCTAATAGAGCGCACTATATCAGATACTTCGGATATTTCACGCACATGTTCATGTCTGTCCAGCAACAAAATCTGTTTATCGCTCTCAGGCGATCCGGAATGAAATTCATCATAAGGAAGATCGGTCGGATAATCAATCTCGAAATCATAATCCGGGTGGAGTCCCGCATCACGAAACGCCTGGCGGATTCCGTCGACGGTCTCTCTATCTATGGTGTCGATTTCTACATATTTATAGAGCCTACGATGCATAAACCGACCACATAAATCACTCAGAAGCTCATCCTTCTCAGCCGTCCACTGCAAAAAGGTTGTCTGAATCAACGCTTCATCCAGACGCAAATATTGGCTCACCGTCGTATTTCCCTCAAATAAAGCTGGTAACGGCTCTACCATAAAACTGAAATCATAACCTTCGCGGTATAGTTCCTTCGCTCTCCTGAAGATTTGCCTCAGTATAATCTCCGAACTTCGGGTCACCGGATGAAAATAAACCTGCCAGTACATCTGATACCTAGACATCAAATAATCTTCCACCGCGTGCATTCCTGATTCTTTCACCACCACCCGGTCCCGATACGGGCGGAGCATCCGCAATATCCGGTCTATATCAATCGTGCCATAATTAACACCCGTGTAGTATGCGTCGCGCAGCAGGTAATCCATCCGGTCTGCATCCAGCGGACTGGTCACAAGATTGATGACGATCGGCTTTTCATATGTTTTGTTGATGACTGAGGCTACCCGCTGCGGAAAATCTGAAGCCACCTCTCGGAGTACACTATTTACACATGTATCTCCAAGCAGAATTTTACAAGTCCAGTCCTCGTGATTCATTTGAAAAGCCTCTTCTATAGAATGAGAAAATGGCCCGTGCCCGAGATCGTGAAGCAACGCAGCACATAAAGTGAGCAGACGCTCCTCTTTCGGCCAATCGGGATAACCGCTACGTTCGAATTGAGAAATGATTCTTCTCGTAATTTCATATACGCCTAATGAATGTGAGAAACGACTATGCTCGGCTCCATGAAAAGTTAGGAATGAAGTCCCAAGTTGCCTTACCCGGCGAAGCCGCTGAAATTCCGGTGTATTAATTAACCTCCAGATCATGTCGTCCTGTACATGAATATAGTTGTGAACCGGATCTTTAAATACTTTTTCCTCCGTAATCGGTAAATGCATGCTTTTCATCCCCTTATCCTAGGCATCGAAATCGCTTCCCCACTTTTTTTGACACCTATTGTCGAACAATGTCGAATAACGTAAAATCCCGCTTTCCAAATCGACATGAACAAAAACAAGCTTATTTACCTAAGACTTTTGACATTTCTCTAGTAGAATAAGGCTTTTGTTCACTATATATTCGTAAATAAGTTTCTTATTTTCAAATTTATAGGTTGACTGATTTGGGAATCGTTGGTACTATAAATAACATAAAAAAGAGAACATTGTCGAATTATGACTTTTTTAAATTATGGCGAGAGGGGCATCAATCAGTTATGATGAAATCAACAGGTATTGTAAGAAAAGTAGATGAACTAGGAAGGGTCGTTATTCCAATTGAACTCCGACGCACATTAGGAATCGGAGAGAAGGATGCTCTCGAAATCTACGTGGACGGTGAGCGTATTATGCTCAAGAAATACGAGCCTGCCTGCATCTTCTGCGGTAATGCTGAGAACGTAACTTACTTCAAAGGCAAAATTGTTTGCAATGAATGTATCTCAGAAATTCCAACACCTGTGACAAATTAAGAAACATGGTATATAATAGTTTTAATCGAAATTGTTAATTCTAACCTTTTTCATATCTCCTTGACGCCTTCCTCGGCTATGAACCCAGCCGCAGGGAGGTATTTTTTTTCTTTTTTAACTCCCGCGACTCTATTTCCTTTAAAGATAGCACACCCGTCTGACTGATACTTTCTTACGAAAACTTTGCCTCATCCCCTAGTTGTTCAGCAGTGAGTTATAAATATCACGTTTGGAGACACCACGATCGGAGGCGGTTTTTTTCATGGCATCCTTACGGCTCATACCTTCGCTTTCATAATGCTCTACATGTGCTTCAAGCGTTAGTTCTTGCCACCAAGCGTCTCTCTCCCGCTGCTCTTCCTCCGCGCTGGCACCTTCTACGACGATACAGTATTCACCAAGCGGTGGATGCTCCTCCAGCCAGCTCAGACATTCCGATATTGGACCGCGTACAAATTCTTCATAACGTTTTGTCAACTCACGCGCGAGAGCCACATTTCGGTCCCCAAGCGCCTCTAACATAATTTCCAGCGTCTTCTTTACCCGGTGTGGCGATTCGTAAAATAGCAATGTGCCCTGTGCTGCCTGAAAGGAGGACAACTGAGCTATTATATCTTTCCGCTCACGGGGTAAAAATCCGATAAATGTAAAGCGTTCGGTCGGCAGACCCGAAGCAATTAAACCGGAAAGTGCGGCATTCGCCCCCGGTACAGGAATGACCGAAATACCTTCGGCAACAGCCAGTCTCACCAGGTCCGATCCCGGGTCGGAAATAGCAGGCAGACCGGCATCACTGACGATCGCCACATTTTTTCCTTCTATTATATAGCGTATAATTTCAGGACCACTTGCCCCCTTATTATGCTCATGATAGCTAAACAGCTGCTTGGGCTGAATTTCAAAGTGCGTGAGCAATTTACGGGTCTGCCGAGTATCCTCCGCGGCGATAATATCACACTCACGAAGTGTGCGCACAGCTCGGTAGGTCATATCTTCGAGATTCCCGATCGGCGTTGCCACCAAATACAATGATCCGGGACTTCCCTCAACACGTACCTCAAAGCTATTTTGACAGGTCAGGTTCATGATTTTCCCTCACTTGATCCATAATATATTTCCATCATTTCGCGGCAGTACTGTCCTTGATCATCATAGACAATGATTGGTGGCTGCAAACGAACCTCTGGCTTGCCATCCTTAATACATTCAATCAGCACCATATTGGCTTCCATATGCAGACGAGGGTGGACAAAACGGATAATTTTCGGCTCCAGGCGATACTTCTGCATCAAACTGATAATCTCCGCCAAACGCTGCGGCTTGTGCACCATACACAGCTTACCTCCGGGACGGACCAAACGGGCTCCCGACTGAATAACCTCCTCCAGCGTACAGTGAATCTCATGTCTCGCAATCGCCTGATGACGATTCAGCTTAATATCACTGCCATTCAGCGGCATATAAGGCGGGTTCACGGTAATGGCATCATATACGCCGTACCCTGTGTCCAAATACAGCTCTCTCAAATCACCTTCCCGGATCTTCACCCGTTCCTGCAGATGATTCAGCGCCACACTTCGTCTCGCCATATCGGCCAGTCTAGGCTGTATTTCGATCCCTTCAATGACGGCTTCACTCCGCGTAGTAAGCAGCAACGGGATCACACCATTTCCGGTACACATATCCAAAATCCGGCCCCGACGCGGAATATTCGCAAACCTTGCAAGCAGCACGGCGTCCATGGAAAAGCTGAATACCTCATCACTCTGAATGATGCCAAGCTCATGTGTCAGCAGATCATCGATCCGCTCCGAGCTGTGCAGAACTATATCTTGATTCATAATCCCAATCCTTTTTCGGTTTAATATATAAACTACAGAAACGGCTGCGCCCTGTTGATCATGACTACAACCGCTCCTGGATTATTTGATTCATATGATCATGTAAACAGCAGGATATATACTTTCTTATCTCTAAACAAAAATTCCTTTCGATGTACACCAATGACGCCAGACCGCATTTAGCGGTAGTTTTTCTTGCGAGATAAGGGTGCGTTAGCTACGGTGTCTATTCTTCCTTATCTCTTCAGAAAAAAACCGTAGGCGGTTTTCTCCTACGGTTTCTTATTTGTTCAAAAAAGATAGACAGAAGAGGCAATCCCCTTCGGTTCGCAAATGCCCGTAATAGACATTACAAATATGGAAGCCTTCATGATACAGTCGGGCCAGGTTGTCATATCCTTCCCCGACGACATCCTCTCCGCTTTCCTCATTCTTGACGAGTTGAGGCTGTTTGCGTGGAGATGCCGTTTCCGATTCTGCCGACTGAACTTCCCTCTTAAAAACTTTACGGAGCTGTTCATTTTCAAGGCTGAGACGATGGTTGTCTTCCAGCAATTCCTTGATGACCAGCTTTAGTTCACCCAGTTCACTGTGCATTTGTCCCATCTGTGATTCCATCTCTTGAATGCGCACAAAAATGTTTTTCTTTTCCAAGACTACACCCCGAAAGTAACCGTGATATTGGTCTACTTAATGACAACGTCATCCAAAGGAAGTTCTTTGACTTTACCGACTTCAAACAGCTGTACATGTACAGTCCGTTTGTCCGCATTCAGGCCAACCACTTTACCGTCTCCGAGCGAAGTGACGACCAATTTTCCGACGGACGGCAGTTCTTCCTTAACGCTTTCATAATTGTCATGCTCAAATTTCAAACAGCACATTAGCCTTCCACAAAGACCGGAGATTTTGGTAGGATTCAGCGATAAGCTCTGATCCTTTGCCATTTTGATCGATACCGGCTCAAAATCACCAAGCCATGAAGAGCAGCACAGTACGCGTCCACAAGGTCCTAAGCCGCCAAGCATCTTGGCTTCATCACGCACGCCAATCTGGCGCAATTCGATTCTTGTCCGGAATATTCCGGCAAGATCCTTAACCAGTTCTCGGAAATCTACCCGACCTTCCGCTGTGAAGTAAAAAATGATTTTGTTACGGTCAAAAGTAAATTCAACATCGACCAGCTTCATTTTTAGTGCATGATCCCGGATTTTATTTAAACAGGTTGTAAATGCATCCTTTGCCGCCAGCTTGTTCTCCTCGACCACACGGGCGTCAGAGTCGCCGGCAATGCGGATCACTTTCTTCAGCGGAAGAACCACATCCGATTCCTGTACTTCTTTCTTGCCAATAACAACTTGGCCATATTCGATACCGCGAGCCGTTTCCACGATAACGGATTGCTCCTTCTCCACAGGAAGATCCAGCGGATCGAAGTAATATATTTTGCCCGCTTTTTTAAAGCGGACACCCACTACACTGTACAAAAATTAACCCCCTTGTTAGCCTGTACATATTGGCCATTCTCGGATATTGGGGGTTGTCTCACGCCTGAGTTCCGCCCAAACCCATTAATAACTGCTCGAGACAGAGCTGTCCGTTGACATTATAACGTAACTTCTTCTGACACTCTGCGGCCAAATCCATGCAAGAGACCCACTGTGCCGTGCTGCGGGCTGACGCGTGACCGGAGATAAACTCCGCCTGATCTATGAAAACGAGACGATCTTGCCTTCCGTATTGGACATGTATCATATCCTTGAACCATAAGTGGAACAAGCTGAACAGTGTATCCAGATGTTCGGAGAGTCCTGATTTGAACACTTTCTGACTAGCGGTAATCATTGCTGTGCCAGTACGGTTCATAGACTCCTTCCCTAATTGTAACATTACGTTTCTAATTTCTGCAAACCAATTCTCATTCAAAATTTTCCTGCAACCTTCAAGTCCTGAGGCCAATTGAACCGCACAACGCACAAGGGCTAACGGATAACCTTCATTAACGAGCGCCTGTTCCATCATTTCCGGATTTAAAGCCCGAAAAGGCACAGTCTGTGACCGAGACTGGATCGTTGGAAGCAAAGCTTGTCCATTCTCCGCAATCAAAATAGCTACGGCCGGAACTTGCGGCTCCTCCAGAAATTTCAGCAGACTGTTGGCAGCCTGAACCGTCATCTTGTCGGCATGATCTATAATATAGACCTTAGGATTGTTCTTTTCTGACCGATATGAAAAAATCCGCTGTAATTCACGGATCTGATCGATTTTAATACTGGCACCATCGGGAGCAATCATGGTCAAATCCGGATGGTTGCCATGTTCAACCTTTCGGCATTCCAAACATTGACCACATGCGTCATCCCGACTTTCTGTGCAGAACAGTGCCTTGGCAAAAGTCATGGCCGTCTCCAGCTGTCCGGCACCGGCAGGCCCGCTGAATAGGTAAGCATGACTGACTGCTTCACGCCGCATGGCATTTTGAAGCAGCTGTTTGGCAGCCTCCTGGCCTAATATATTGTTAAAAGACATAAGTCCTCTCTCTTTCTGTATCAAGTAGAAACGGCTTTTCGCTTATAAAGTCGGTCTAATTGGCCTATTTAGGCGAGTGGGTTGTCTCTTAAGAAGTATCCCGTTTCTGCGAGAAATATAAGATAGTATGCTAAATAAACACATACATGCTTATATTTATTAAAAAACCAAATTAATTAGCATTCCGCGAATCTCACCAATTTTGCCTAGCAGTTCGATTTTCCCTTGCTCACTTTCCAGCAATTCGTCGGCCATGGACAAAAGCATAGAATCAATCTCATCTATGACATTGTACCTCTTGCCGCGTCCTCTACGGTCCCATCCTCGTGTTTCTTTCATCGATACGCCGCGACGTACCGTCTCTTCAAGGAACCTCTTGACCAGTAGACGATACGCCTTCAGCTCTCTAATTGTCATCGCCCGAGCCAGTCGATCACCCTGCAGTGCGATTTCGCGCATTTGTCGATTTAGTTCGTCCTTGGAAGCCTTCTCTCCCTGTAGGAACATCATATCGGAGAACGTTTTTTGCGGAATCGGTTTAGCACTGCTATCCGGGACCGACAATTCACTTTTCATGGGCCTGAAGCCCGGATTAATCTTCACCGAAATCTACCGCCTTTGTATAAATCATAATAAAAACGTTTATCGTCGTACCTCAAAGAAGACAGACCGCATTTAGCGGTAGTTTTTCTTGCGTGATAAGGATGCACTCTTAATAAAATATCGGGGACAGCCTGCTCCGCATAGGACACTGGTTTGTCGCACCCTGTCCCCCGATAGAAAACTTATCTATGATCCGGGTCTGCCTGGATACCCGAATAAGATGAGAAACGACTTCTACTGTTAATCTAGGTAAAAAGCAAGCTGTTTATGCTTACCCTCGTATATCTGGTAGATGTCTTTATTATGATATCAGAACCTGAACTTCTTTTGGTAACAAGCTTCAATACCGCAAGAAAAACATCCGCATTCTTAGCAAATCTATAGCTTTCTCTACTCAGACTGCCAATTTCTTGTTCTTTCTGAGTTAAAAATGCTCAAACCGTTCAACTGGAAGAACAAATACAGTCGCTCCACCCACCTGTACTTCTACCGGAAGCGGCAAATAGGAGTCGGTTGTACCGCTCATCGGCGTAACCGGAGTAACGAGTTGTTCACGTACTTTACAACTTGTGCGGATAACATTCATGACGCTTTCTACCTGACTATCGTCTACCCCGATCATAAACGTGGTGTTTCCGGCCTTCAAAAATCCTCCGGTACTTGCCAGTTTGGTTGCCCGGAAATTTGCCTTAACGAGACCGGCCGAAAGACGGTTGCTGTCCTTATCCTGTACAATCGCAACAATTAATTTCATGTGCAATCCCTCCGTTTTCATAGTTTGGCATTTAAATGCCTTGTCTTTATTATTTGACAAACATCCTCAAAAATCCTTTAAAACCGCGCCCTCAAGCACCCGGATCATCTCACGCTCCACCTGTGATGGTGATTTGGAAGCATCAATAACTTTGATTCGCTCTGGATATTGATCTGCTAGGAGACGATATCCGTCTCTCACGACTTGATGAAACGCCAGATTTTCCATGTCCAACCGGTTAAATTCCCGATCCTCGTTCGCCATGATACGGGAAAGACCAACTTCGGGATCAATATCGAACAGCAGAGTAAGATCAGGCATGCGGGACTCAATAGCAAACTGATTAATCGCCCACACTTCTTCAACCCCGATCCCCCGTGCCATCCCTTGGTATACGAGACTGCTATCGACAAATCGATCACATATGACGGTCAATCCTTCAGCTAGCGCTGGTTCCACCTTTTCCGCCAGATGCTGTCTGCGGGCAGCCGCATATAACAGAGCTTCCGTTCTCGCATCCATGCTCGTGTGTTTCGGATCCAGAATAACAGAACGAATCTTCTCCGCAATTTCGATACCGCCAGGTTCGCGGGTGATTAGGTAAGGGATGGAACGGTTCTGCATATAAGCTGACAATCTGCCGATCATCGTTGTTTTGCCAGAACCATCTCCTCCCTCGATTGTAATGAATAATGGTTTGCGGTTCATATCGTCCCCTGCTTTCTAGAGTTCTTGTGTACGAGAATGGTCTTGAGTGATTGATCTCCCGCACCTTGGCATTTCGCTCCGGCGTTTCTTAAAGCAACAAGTCGTTCAGCCGTATTCTTTGTGATAAGTTCACCTGGATACAAAATAGGAATACCCGGCGGATAAGGAATGATCATCTCAGCTGATATTCTTTCCGCACTATACTCAACGGGTACTGACTCCATTTGCTCCGGATCTTTAGGCGTCAAGCTGAACGTAACCGGCTCGGAAAATAACAGAGTCGTTTCTGGAATGTTCCACGTGGAAACATTGGACTGCTCGGAAGGCAGTGGATTGAAGACCTCGAGCGGCTCGGAAGCCTCCTCTTCCTCTACAATATGCCGGAGTGCCCATAAGAGGTGATTAACATCCTCCAGAGTAGACCCGAGCGTCAAGAGCAAGACGACGTACCGTTCGTCGCTCATCTCCGGGACACAGCCGCGCGCTTCAAGCGCGTGCTGGAGTCCATAGCCGCTCAGGGACCCGGTGCGGTCATATATGACCGCTTTGAACGGGTCCTGGCGCGTGTATGCCGCCGCCTGCGTCTGCAGCGGCAGGGCTTGTCCGCCGGCCGCGCTGCTGGCGGCGGGGTTTGCGGGCTGCGGCGGCTGCAGCAGCCCGAAGCGCGGCAGCTCCGCAAGGCCGCGCCTTAGCGCGCCCACGGCGGCTAGCCCCGCCGTGAAGGCGCTAGGGCCCTGCGCGTGCAGCATGCGCCGGGCCAGATCGAGCGAGGCCATCACAGGGTATGATGGGCTCGAGCTCTGAACCATAGCAAGCCGTTGACGAAGCAGACTTCGGTCCAAGAGACAACCCTGTACGTGAAGCATGGAACCCATCGTCATGGCTGCCAGCATTTTGTGTGTCGATTGCACCACTCCATCAGCCCCACAAGACAGCGCACTTTCCGGCAGATCCGGATGCATGCCGTAATGCGCGCCATGCGCCTCATCTACAAGAAGAGGTACCTCATGTTTGTGACATAGATCAGCCAACTCCCTCAGGTTGTTTCCCATCCCGTAGTAATTGGGTGACGTCACAAAGACGCCCTTAGTTTCCGGATTAGCAGCTAACGCAGATCTCAAAGACTCTGACGATGGAATAACTGCAAGACCGCTGCATTCATCCATTTGCGGTTCCAAAAACACTGCTCTTGCACCAGCAAGCATCAGGCCGTTCAGAACCGATTTATGGACATTGCGCTGAAGCAGGAGCAGGTCACCGGGCTGTATGCATACGGTTAGAATCATGGCTAAATTGCCCGCGGTACTTCCTCCAACCAGGAAAAAACTTTCCTCCGCCCCAAAACAATCAGCTGCCAGTTCCTGCGCCTCACGGATCACACCTTCCGGATGGTGAAGGTCATCTGTTCCACTAATCTCCGTCACATCTATTTTCATGACCTCACTGAGCTGCTCAGCTCCATTTATTCCGTCATACGCCTTCCCGTTTTTGTGACCTGGCACATGAAACGATTTAGCGGCATTGTTTTTGTACGCTAGCAGTGCTTCTACCAGCGGCGTTCTCTCTCTGTCCATATACATTTACTAATTTCCTTCCGGTAAGATCCTCTACCCTATTTTATCGTAAAATGAAACTTACGCCTATGCCCTCTCCCCTTTTGTCCAACCTACAACAAAAAAAGGCCTCACTAATATCAGGCCTCGAACATTACGTCCTACTAAACTTTATTGGGCACTACGATTTGTTTCAATTGATGAATAAAAAAATGATATTTAGCGTCTTCCGCATTCGTATGCACAATCTCAGACTCACAGTCCTCGCAGACAAATTGTGATACAATGGTAATTCCTTCTTTTTTATTCTGGCTGCATATAATACAGACGTGTTCATTCATCTCTTCCATGAGCCATCCCACCTTGTTCCTTTTACTATTAGTATGACACAGTTTCTATTATTTTAAACCTTTTCATAGTGTCTCCTTCTGCTTTATATGTATATGTCTTTATTTCTCCATGGTGTCTGTACTTAAGGCGCTTCACAAAAATAAGATTCAGACCGATAAAAAACATAAAAGACTTTTATCTTATCTCAATGTCCATTAAAGGAGGCCAGAAGCTCGATGGCAGAACAACCTCATGGCCAAGCTACCTTTTATCAATACCGGTTGCTCAAAAAAATACCACTTTCCAAGCACATTTTGGCCCTATACCTTATCCTTCCGTGTGCTGCAGTCGCTGCAGAAATGTTAATACTGTCCTGGGACAGCTTTCTTTATTTCTTACTAGCATTTGCACTTGTTCTATGGATCCATTTTGTCATCGGCCGTTCTGTATTGTTTATCTTTGGCTCTGCCTATCAAAAAAAATGGCGGTTTTCCCTTAAAACGCCTTGGCTCGGTTATATGCCCGACCAGCATATAAGTTCCCGAGTTTTTAACAAAGTACAGACCCATACCACTTGGATCAGCTTCTGTTTGTTCGGTGTCATGGCTTTCTGGTCGCCATTGTCGTTCATGATATCGCTTCTGTTTTGGCATATCTGGCTGCTTACCCCACGTTACTATGCTCTGCTTCGTTTCTCGGACCAGCGCAAGGATGGTATGCTCAAATTTAGCGACCTGGATGTGTCATACTACATACAATAATCATACATACACAAAAATAAAAGACCTCTTCCGTCTTTGGAATGAGGTCTTCTATTTCTTACTTTCTAATCCTTGAATCGCCTCTTTCTTAAGAGGTGCAGGTACCGTTATGATTAAAAAGTCATCATGCACCGTAAGATGAACGATACTTTTCCCCTTCTCAAACACTAAAGATGAGCCCTTCTGTTCTTCCTTCTTTTCTTTCCAGCCCCATGACTCGATTACCTCCAAATAAGGTTCTGGAAGGCTATCGGATTCCTTCAACCCCGGCAGTGAATAGCGAACATAATCCAGATCGCTGTTCCCCTTCGTTTGCTCGGTTTTATTCGCTTCCTTGGGTATCGGAAAGGATTTCACATTAGCCGCCCCATCAAAAGATTCCCAAGATGGCTGGGATGGTGACCCGCATGCTGATCCCATAATCAATATAGTGCATGCACATATGATTCCGGCAATCCGCAGTCGACTATTATGCAACATGTATTTAACCTCCTTCCCCCACATTAACCAAGCATCAGATCATTGCTTCACTGACTGGTTCAAGGAGAAACTTCATTCAGGCCTTAAATCCTAATAGCCTGCACAAACCGGAAAAATATAGGTAATAGTTCCTTGGTTCATGAATAATTCTATTATACTGATTTTTCTCCTTGTATCGGTAACAAAATCTTCATCAGTTAGCGTCACTTTCTCCACTATTCATAGATAATAATCATGTAAACAAATAAAAACCACCATCGATTACATCGACAGTGGTTTTTCGCTTGGCGACGTCCTACTCTCCCGGGACCCTTCGGTCCAAGTACCATCGGCGCTGGAAGGCTTAACGGTCGTGTTCGGGATGGGTACGCGTG
>NZ_LT840184.1:6302260-6452085 GCF_900177425.1 Paenibacillus uliginis N3/975
ACCGAAGTAAGATCGGTTTAACTCACTCGTTGTTCAGTTTTCAAAGGTCAACTTCTTCAGTGTTACCGGCGAATCTCGTTCGCATCAGCAACTCTTATAATATATCATCTTCTTTCGAAGTTTGCAAGCTTTTTTTTCAAAAAGTTTTTCTTGTAGAAATGCTGTGATATATTATTCCGCTTGAAGCGGCAAGAAATAATATACCACAACATAACTAACTAAGTCAACATTTTTCGTCAAGAAATGACTTCTTCTATAAATAGTTGTCGCTGCTGCATGAGATTGATGATTTGACCGTCTATAGAAACCATCGGTCTAGTAGGATGCAGGTTGTCCGTAAACACGATCTCACCCACTTCATTATTGCTTAGGCGGACCTTAGTGCCGTTATGAAAAGACGTAACTTTATTAATAAAGGTTTGAACTATCATTGGATCCAGTTTGCCGAAGGCCTCCAGTTGAATCTGTTCCAAAACCGCATAGGGCGACTGCGCTCCCCGGTAGAACTTATCCAGTGTCATAGCGTGAAAAATATCCGCGACCGCCACGATACGGGCATATATATGAATCTTTGTACCGTCGAGCTTCAGTGGGTACCCTGAACCGTCTACTTTTTCATGATGCTGAAGAGCTGCTAATCGAACACCTTCATTCACAGCAGCTACATTTTTTAATATCTGATAACCGTAAGTGGTATGACGGCGCATTTCCTCACTCTCTTCAGACGTTAGCTTGGACGGTTTGTTCAATAGAAGAGGATCTATCTTTGCATTTCCGATATCATGCAGCAATCCAGCAAAGGCGACTTGGAGCCAATCCTTTTGTGGAAGCCCAATCCACCGGGCCAGCTTATACGATGATAGAGCACACAATACTGCATTGTGATATCTGTACTCATGTCGGCTTGTCATACGCGGCGAGAATTTCAGGAGATGATAATCTTCTTGATGCTTCAAAAGAGCTTCCATCTGATTGCGAACTTCATACATCCGTAGCTCCCCTGTATGAGCCGATTGATAGCAGCTTTTTACTAACGTGAGCGTTTTATCATATTCCTCGTGTAAAGGCTGGTCTTTTCTGGCCCCAGCTTCATCAGTTCCTGCATTTGCGGCTATGTCCGAAAATATAAGCGAGGGCTTCTGCCCGGCTGTTTTAATTGTCGGAATCTTTGTAGTGTCCCCATCTGGGCCCTCAATATTTACTTGCTGCACCAAAAAGGCTTTTAACACGTCCAAATCTCTGGGTAGTAGAACTTTTCCTTTTTGAAGCAAAAGGCCGCCAAGAGGCGTATGAACATCTTGAGTCAATTTAACACCGGCTTGTAATTCACTAACGGATCTGATCGTCATGATCAACCTCTCCATCTATTCTGTTAGCTGGTTTTTTGCCTATCGGCAGCCAATTTCACCTTATTTTAATCAACATTATAGTACTACTTCCTCAGCCTGTCCAAGACTAATTACCTGTATATGTATTTTTTAGTATTAACACTTGCTTCATCGTGAATAGTTCTTTGTTATCAAGTTGTATCGCTACACACATTTAAAAAGAGCATGAATGCGTAATGCATCCATGCTCTCTTCATTTATTTATTCCTCAGATGACGGTTCTGACGTCTCTTCGCCTTCTCCGCCGTCTTCGCCTTCAACTTCATCTGCATTGTCAGGTTCCTCGCTCTTATCAGCGCGGCATACCGTTGCTACAGCATCATCCTCACGGATATTAATCAATTTGACACCCTGCGCATAGCGTCCCATGGTTGATATACCTTCCATGCTGGTACGTATAATCGTACCGCTGGCCGTAATAATCATCAAGTCCTCTTCAGATTTCACGACTTTCAGGCCGACGACAGGACCGTTCTTGTCGGTGACATTGATCGTTTTGATCCCTTTACCACCACGAGTCTGAGAACGGTAATCGCCTGCAGGTGTCCTTTTACCATAACCCTTGGAAGTTACGATCAGGATATCCAAATCATGGTCCACAACATCCATACCGATTACGGTATCATCCTCATCCAGTGTAATACCCTTAACCCCTGTAGCGCTCCGTCCCATGGATCGTACGTCACTTTCCTTGAATCGGATGGACATACCTTGAGCTGTACCTATGATGATCTCTTGCTGTCCATCAGTCAGCTTCACTTCGATCAAGGAATCGTCCTCACGCAGATTAATGGCGATCAAACCACCTTTGCGGATATTAACGTAATCCTCCAGCGGTGTTTTCTTAACGACACCCTGGCAGGTCGCAAAGAACAGGTAATTATCGCTCTCAAAGCTCTCTACCGGAATAACCGCATTGACCGTTTCTCCCTGTTCGATCTGAATCAGGTTGATAATCGGTGTACCGCGAGCCGTCCGGCTGAGTTCTGGTATCTCGTAAGCCTTCAACCGGTACGCCTTACCTTTGTCCGTAAAGAACATCAAGTAATGGTGTGAGTTAGTTACGAAGAGATGTTCAACAAAATCCTCACTCTTCGTATCCATCCCCACAACACCCCGTCCGCCCCGCTTCTGACTGCGGTACGTATTGGCCGGCAGACGCTTGATATAACCGGTATGGGTAATCGTGATGATGACTTCCTCACGAGGAATAAGATCCTCGTCCAGAATGCTATCTTCACCCACGGTAATCTCCGTACGGCGTTCATCGTTAAAGCGCTCTTTGATCTCTTGGAGCTCTTCGCTGATGATTTGCAGAATGAGATGCTCATTAGCAAGAATTTCACGTAGCTCCGCAATTTTCTTCATAAGCTCCTGGTATTCGTTCTCGATCTTCTCGCGTTCCAGACCTGTCAGGCGCTGAAGGCGCATGTCCAGAATAGCTTGAGCTTGCTCATTGCTGAGACCAAATCGTTCGATCAAGCCTTCTCGGGCTGCTTCTGTCGTCTGTGAAGCACGAATGAGGGCAATGACTTCATCCAGATGATCCAGAGCGATTCGCAAACCTTCGAGAATATGAGCACGGGCCTCCGCTTTTTTGAGTTCAAACTCAGTCCGGCGGCGGATAACCGTAACCTGGTGTTCGAGATAGTAATACAGCATATCGCGCAGATTCAGTATTTTAGGCTCGTTATTTACGATCGCGAGCATGTTAATACCAAAATTGGACTGCATCGAAGTGTGCTTATACAAGTTATTCAGCACGACATTCGGATTAACATCACGTCGCAGCTCAATAACGATACGCATACCGTTACGATCAGATTCATCCCGCAAGTCGGTGATGCCGTCAATCCGCTTGTCGCGAACGAGCTCGGCAATTTTCTCAACCAGGCGTGCTTTGTTAACCTGATATGGAATCTCGTGTACTACGATTCTAGCCTTGTTATTGTTCTCTTCGATCGTCGCTTTAGCACGCATCGTTACAGAACCACGGCCAGTCTGATACGCTTGACGGATACCCGCTCGTCCGATGATATAACCTGAAGTCGGGAAGTCCGGTCCCTGGATATAATCCATTAGCTCCATAGACGTAATATCCGGATTCTGAATAAGCGCCTGGACACCGTCTATAACTTCTCCAAGATTATGAGGCGGAATATTGGTCGCCATACCGACCGCAATACCAGATACACCGTTTACGAGCAAGTTTGGGTAACGTGCCGGCAGAACAACAGGCTCCTGCTCCTCACCATCATAGTTAGGAATAAAATCAATCGTCTCTTTATTGATATCACGCAGCATTTCCATGGCAACTTTAGATAAACGGGCTTCCGTATACCGCATGGCTGCCGCCATATCACCGTCAATGGACCCGAAGTTACCATGCCCATCGACAAGCATATAACGCATGGAGAAGTCCTGTGCCATCCGTACCATCGACTCATAAACGGCCGAATCACCATGCGGATGATATTTACCGATAACTTCGCCGACGATTCTTGCAGATTTCTTGTGTGGTTTATCCGGGGCCATTCCAAGTTCGGACATCGCATACAAGATACGACGGTGAACTGGCTTCAATCCGTCCCGCACATCCGGCAGAGCCCGGCTTACAATGATACTCATCGCATAATCCATAAAGGATTCGCGCATCTCCGTACCAATGTCCCGATCTTTGATTTGGGAGAAATTTTCTTCCGCCATGCTGGACCTCCTTCATTTTCCTATCAACCGTGCCTAGATCTATGTGAAAAAAGCAGAATAGTGAACAACGATGCAAATCCATTAATCTTAATTATATTACTTTCACAAAAGGAGCACAATTAAACGTCGCTTGATCACGCGCCGTGAAACTGTATATTTTGCCCGGAACTAGGGAAACGCCCTGTCCTCGGCGCTAATTTTCACATACAATGCAGGGCAAAGGATCTCGGAAATCATGATAAACAAATACAAATCTTCACATCTTTATATTATACCATTGTTTGCTTTCCTTGTCCTATGTTTTCAGGACACGGCAGCGTGTCCCCATGATTTCTGACATAAATAATATATCCTATCAACCTTATTAAAAACGAAACCGGAAAGGATGAAAATGGTTGACTGTACAACGCGTTTCAAGCAAATGGACAAAAACGAAAAACATCCTTAAAAACAAAGGACTCGCCTCTTATGTGCCGGCTACCCGCCTATACTCGTTCGATGCACTTGAACAAATGCTCGAGACGCATACTCTCGTCTATATTAAGCCGGACCGGGGAACCTATGGCAATGGCGTTATGTGTGTTGAGCTGATCCATACCGAGGAACCGGACAGTTCCGATAGTACACAATCGTATGAGCTCCGCTATGATACCACAACCGAGCATTACACAACGCTGGAACAGCTCCACAACACAATTACACACCTCTGTCATGGCAAAGAATATCTAATTCAACAGGGCATCCGGTTGCTGCAACACAACGGCCGTGCCTTCGACCTGCGGGTACTCGTACAGAAAAATCCTTTTGGCAGATGGGAAAGCACGGGCATCGTCGGCCGGGTTGCCGCTCAACATAAAATTGTGACAAATCATCATGGCGGCGGGAGCATCCAACACTTCAAAAAACTGATGACTGAACATATGACATCGTTTGAAGCTGACAATATCCGTAAAGAGTTGAAGGACCTCGGTATCAACGTTGCTTCACAGCTACAGAGGTCTTACCCCAATTTGAAGGAAATTGGTCTCGATGTGGCCATAGATTCCAGGTGGAGCATTTGGATATTGGAAGTGAACACTAAACCAGCCTTGTACCCGTTCAAGAAATTTTTCAAAGATCAAAGCATATACCAAAAGGTAAAAAAATACGCTAATGCTTACGGAAGAAGCACCTCCAGCAAGAAGAAAGCGACCTAGCCGAGTTCACTTGCGGCTCCTCCAGTGAATAAAAAAGCGTGCAGAAACTCTGCACGCTTTGAAAGGACGGCGATGTCTTATAGCATCGTGGTCCTTTTTCTATTTCATTTTGGAAACAGTGTTTCAGGTTAAAATGCACTCATTCTGGTTAAAGACTTGATTACACATCAAGGTTACGAACGAGCTTCGCATGCTCCTGAATAAAATCACGACGCGGTTCTACATTATCGCCCATTAGCGTGTCAAAAATGCTGTCTGCCAAAATAGCGTCCTCGATCGTTACTTGCAGCATGGTGCGGCTTTCCGGGTCCATCGTTGTCTCCCACAGCTGTGATGCGTTCATCTCGCCGAGACCTTTATAACGCTGAACGTTAAATTTCGCATTCTCGCCGAATTCCTTGATGATCTCATCGCGTTCCTTCTCTGTCCCTGCGTAACGGATCACCTTGTTGCGCTCCACTTTAAAGAGTGGTGGCTGGGCGATATATACAAACCCTGCTTCCACGATCTTCCGCATATACCGGTAGAAGAATGTCAGCAGCAACGTACGAATATGCGCACCGTCAACATCGGCATCGGTCATAATAATGACCTTGTGATACCGGGCCTTGCTTAAATCAAAGTCGTCACCAATACTGGTACCCAGCGCTGTAATAATTGCCCGGATCTCTGCGTTGGACAAAATGCGGTCAAGCCGCGCCTTCTCTACATTCAGAATCTTACCTCGCAATGGCAGAATCGCCTGGAAATGACGATCACGGCCCTGTTTAGCAGAACCGCCGGCGGAATCACCTTCGACGATATACAGCTCACTGATGGATGCATCCTTGGAGGAGCAGTCCGCCAGCTTGCCCGGAAGGGCACTGACTTCAAGCGCGCTCTTACGGCGTGTCATCTCGCGCGCCTTGCGTGCTGCTTCACGGGCACGGGAGGCAGATAGCCCCTTTTCCAGAATGCGGCGGGAAACAGAAGGATTCTCTTGCAGGAACTCCTGTAGCTTCTCTGCGAACAAGGATTCCACAATTCCGCGGACTTCACTGTTGCCAAGCTTCGTCTTCGTTTGGCCTTCAAACTGCGGTTCCGGAATTTTAACTGAGATAATCGCAGTCAAGCCTTCACGGACGTCGTCGCCCGTCAGATTGGAGCTGTTGTCTTTGATCATGCCTGTTTTGCGGGCATAGTCATTTATGATACGGGTCAGCGCACTCTTGAAACCCGATTCGTGCGTACCGCCCTCATGGGTATTAATATTGTTCGCAAAGGAATAAATGTTCTCCGTATAGCTGTCGTTATACTGGAGGGACACTTCTACCTGGATACTGTCACGGGATCCTTCAACGTAGATCGGCTCCTCATGAAGAGCTTCCTTCTTCTCGTTCAAGTACTTGACGTATTCAATGATCCCGCCTTCGTATTTGAAATAGTTAGAAGCACCTGTACGTTCATCGGTTAGGGTAAGCGCAATGCCTTTGTTCAGGAAGGCTAGTTCCCGAACCCGGGTAAGCAGCGTATTGTAATCATACTCTGTCGTTTCCGTGAAAATTTCCGGATCCGGCAGGAAGGTTACAGTCGTACCGTGATCATCGGTTTCTCCGACAACTTTAATATCGTATTGTGGAACACCACGTTGGTATTCCTGTTGATAGATCTGTCCGTCACGTCTAACCTGAACGACGACTTTGCTAGACAGTGCATTAACGACGGAAACGCCGACACCGTGGAGACCACCAGAAACCTTGTATCCTCCGCCGCCAAACTTACCGCCAGCATGGAGTACGGTCATAACAACTTCAAGCGTTGATTTTTTCAGTTTCGCGTTTTCACCGACCGGAATCCCCCGCCCGTTATCGACAACCGTTACACTGTTATCCTGATGCACAACGATTTCAATATGGTCGCATATTCCCGCCATTGCTTCATCGATACTATTGTCCACCACTTCCCACACCAAATGATGCAAACCCTTCGCACTAGTGGATCCGATGTACATACCCGGACGCTTCCGTACCGCTTCCAATCCTTCCAGTACCTGAATCTGATTCTCATCATAAGCTGGTTGATTCATAGACATGCTTTCACCTACTTCTACAGATTCTGTTATGCATAAGCAACAAATATGTTTGCTCGTTTCTTCAGGGTTGCAGAAGAAATCGGGGAATAATACACGATGCTCTTCGTCACGACGATGGACTTGGGGTCCTCTTCGCCGATATACTCAACTACCTTATGCTGCTGCGCATACGTGACAAACTGCTTGGAAATTTTCGAAGATTTCTCAATGGAAACATCAAAAATCCCAACCAGCTCTGATGAACGGATAATCTTTTCTCCACCCAAATGAATATATATACGAATCACTCCTTAAGAGTCTACCTCTCCGCTATGGACATGAAAAATGCTGGCACCCTTCAATTTGTCGGTATTCAAACTTTCAATTCCCGTCGCCGTGATGAATGTCTGCACCTTCGTCTGGAATGTTTCAATCAGCTGAGTTTGACGATAGGGATCGAGTTCCGAGAGTACATCGTCTAAGAGCAGCACAGGGTATTCTCCGATTTCCTCCTGTATAAGCTCTATTTCCGCCAGTTTAAGAGACAGCGCGGTCGTCCGCTGCTGGCCCTGTGATCCGTACGTTTGCACTTCTTTGCCGTTTATATAAAAAGCCAGATCGTCTCGATGAGGACCTGCGAGAGTCATACCGCGCCGTATTTCCTGTTCTTTGATTTGTGATAATTTTATCATAAATGACTCAAATAAGACAGCTTCATCTTCTTCCTCCCCGTCCGCAAACGACGGAAGATACTGCAATCGCAGCTCTTCGATCCCATTTGTAATGCCCTGATGGATCGTCTCTGCCCACTTTTGCAGCTTTTTTATAAATTGTTTCCTCTTCTTGACGATTTTAACACCATGCTCTACCAGCTGAATATTCCATACGTCCAGCATCGCCTGTTGTGAAGCATCTTTCCCCCACAGCGTCTTCAGCAAATTGTTACGCTGGAGCAGTACTTTCTGATACTGCTGCAGGTGGAACAAGTAGCTTGGGGTTACCTGTCCGATTTCCATGTCAAGAAACCGGCGGCGGACCCCCGGCGTTCCTTTGACGATCTCCAAATCTTCCGGCGCGAACATAACCACATTCAGCGATCCGATAAAATCACTCAGCTTCCGCTGCTCCAACCCATTGATCTTAGCCTTCTTCCCTTGTGATGACAAGGACAGTTCCAACTTCAGAGCACCGTATTTCTTCTCCACTTCAGCCGATATATGTGAGCTGGCTGCTTCAAAAGAGATCAATTCCCGGTCTTTGGACGTGCGATGGCTTTTTGTCAACGCAAGAACGAACAGGGCTTCCACCAAATTGGTTTTGCCCTGTGCATTTTGTCCGATGATGAGATTTACGTCCCCGAAGGAGTCCAGCCGCAGTGATTCGTAGTTTCGGTAGTGAAGCAGGCTGATGTTATTAACAAACAAACTTATCCTCTCCCTCGTCTTCCGCTCTTACGCCAAGCGGCTGCGGGAGGCTGATTTACTCCGCGGCTACCTGGAAGGTACCGCAGTCCTCCACCTGGATAATGTCGCCGGGATACAATTTGCGTCCGCGCCGCTCTTCCAACTCGTCATTGACCCGGACCGCGCCTTCTTGCAACACAGCCTTCGCCATGCCGCCTGTGGATACGCAATCTGCCAGCTTCAAAAACGAATCAAGCTTAATATATTCACTGTGGATAACGATTTGTTTCATGATTTGTTCCTTTCATCCCGTAGCCTGGGGATAACTTTAGTTGGTCGTCCGGTAAGGTAAAATGACATACATACTCTGACTGTCGTCGATCGGCTTCAAAATAATCGGACTCATCACGCCGGTGAAAGCAATCATCAGCTGCTCACTTTCGATAATTTTTAAAACATCCAGCATATATTTGGAGTTAAACGAGATTCTTAGCGATTCCCCTTTAAAATCAATTAGCTCCAGCTCTTCACGTACTTTACCGAGCTCAGAAGAGCTTGAGCTGATTTCGATTCCGCCGTGTTCCATCGTCTGCATGCGCACAATGTTTGTTTTTTCCTCTTTGGAGAGCAAATAAGCACGATCGATGGACTCACTCAATTTTTTTGTATCCAGAATTAGTTCTGTTTTGTGTGTTGTAGGAATAATTCTAGAAGTATCCGGATAAATACCGTCCAAAATACGGGAGTAGAACAGGACACGATCGATTTTGAACAAAACCTGATTGTCCGCTACAACGATATCGACAAGTGTGTTTTGATCCGGAATGATTTTGCTCAACTCATTCAATGTTTTACCGGCAATAACAACATTGCTGAATTTTACATCTTCTGTGCCTTCCAGCTGGGCAGAGCGTGTTGCCAGACGGTGACGGTCTGTTGCGGTAAACTTCAGCTCATTATCTGCAAGGTTCCACAGCACACCCGTCAAAATCGGTGTCGTTTCATGAGTGGAAATGGAGAATACTGTTTGTTTGATCATGTTTTTCAACAGGTCGCCAGGAAGAGAGACTGTCTGGTTCCCTTCAATGCTTGGAAGTACCGGAAACTCTTCCGGATCCAGGCCGACCATTTGAATTTCGGTAGCACCTGCAGCAATAAAGGTCTGGAAGTTTTCTTTGACCTCCATTTGGATTTCCTGTGAAGGAAGCTTTTTGATGATTTCCACGAAAAATTTAGCAGGCAAAACGACGCTCCCTGGCTGATCCACCTGCACAATAGTTTGCTTCTCATCTTCCGCAGGAATAAAGGACTGAATGGAAATGTCGGTATCGCTGGCGGTTAATGTCACTCCTTGATGATTCACGTCTAATTTAATCCCGCTCAAAATCGGAATTGTCGTCCGGCTTGAAATAGCTTTTGATACGTGTTGAATGGATTCGTTCAAAACATTTTTTAATATGCTGATTTTCATCAATTTCACTCCTTGCGGATATTGCGAAGGTTTTTTAATAAGCCGGCAGCGCCGGATATTTTCGACCTTCTTTATGGATAATTATTTATTAATTATTAATAGTATCAGTAGTAGGGGCACTGAATATGTGGATAAGCCTAAGAAAAGGCATAAAATTAAGCCTATCCACATGTGTATAGATTGTGCATAGGCTTTGAACTTGTTCAGGTTGGATTTTTGATTTTCTCCGTGAGATTGTTAACAACTTTGAAGAGTTCCTGATCGACTTTAAGTGATTGGGTTATTTTCTCGTGGGCGTGAATGACCGTTGTATGGTCACGGCCTCCAAAGGCTTCACCAATCTTGGGCAGGGAATAGTCCGTTAATTCGCGGGACAAGTACATGGCAATCTGCCTCGGAAATGCGACAGCTTTCGTTCTTTTCCGAGCTTTGAAGTCTTCCATACGCAGGTTGTAGTACTCTCCGACCTTTTGCTGAATGTCCTGGATCGTAATCATTCTTGGACGGCTGGAAGGAATGATATCTTTCAGCGCTTCAGCAGCAAGATGAGTCGTTACATCCTGGTTCGTGAGTGAGGAGTAGGCTACGACACGTATGAGTGCGCCCTCCAGCTCGCGGATGTTCGTATCGATCTGATTGGCGATATACATCATCGCTTCATTCGGGATATCGAGATTCTCGGCTTTGGCCTTTTTACGAAGAATCGCGATCCGTGTTTCCAGATCCGGCGGCTGAATATCGGTGATCAGTCCCCATTCAAAGCGGGAGCGAAGCCGTTCCTCAAGCGTCGGTATTTCTTTTGGCGGGCGGTCACTGGAGATGATGATTTGCTTCCGTTCTTCATGCAGCGCATTGAAGGTATGGAAAAATTCCTCCTGAGTCGACTCTTTACCGGCCAGAAACTGAATATCGTCTATGAGCAGAATATCAACGTTCCGGTATTTGTTGCGGAAGCTTTCCGCCCGGTTGTCCCGGATGGAGTTGATGAACTCGTTGGTGAACTTCTCGGAGGAGATGTACACAACTTTACTGCTCGGATTATGCTCCAAAATATAGTGTCCGATCGCATGCATCAGATGCGTTTTACCAAGTCCTACGCCACCGTAAAGAAACAGCGGGTTGTAAGCCTTCGCCGGAGCTTCGGCCACAGCTAGCGAGGCAGCATGAGCGAATCGGTTGCCCGAGCCAATGACGAAGGTGTCGAACGTATATTTCTGATTAAGCATATGTGACTGAATTTCATCACTGGATACCTGCATAGGTTGAGACGGCTGTTGTGGGGCGGGGTCGGCGGTTTTTATCTCTTCAATGACAAACCGGACGTCAACCTGCTTTCCCATGACTTCGTACACCGTCGAGCTAACCAATTTGGTATATCTGCTTTCCAGCCATTCCACGGCAAAAGTCGTAGGAGCGGAAATGACAACGGAGTGATCGTTCAGCGTCAATGCTTTGGTGGCTTTAAACCAAGTGTCAAAACTAGGTTTGCTTAGCTTGGTTTGTATGATCGATAAAATTTGATGCCATAATTCGGAAGTATGGCTGTCCAAAACTGTCACTCCTTTAAATCTTCCAAATGTGGCTAGAGCCATGAGTGGAAATGTCGAAAGAAAATGAATGATGTAGACTTATCCCCAATGCTAGACTCCGTAAAAACAAAAAAATATGGATAAATTGAAATTGTTCACAACTTTATCCACAGCCTGTTGATAATATGGAGGGTTCATTCACATATTCACATCCAAAAGTAATATCATCATAGCAAAAGAAGGGCTTATTTTCAATGCGTGAGCGTTTTTTATCCACAAATTCAAGACGTTGTGCATAATTTTTATTCACACCACTATATATTGTTTATAATCTGTTCAGGTTTCGACATCATTGGTAACAATGCGGGAAAAATTATACACAGGTTGTTCGTGCTGAGAATGAAGTATTCAGCTTTTTGTCGGGATGTGAAAAAACCACTTTGGCAGCCTGCCTGTGGGTAACCTTTCCTTCATTAGCTGTGTATGCCGGGCAAACCAACAATTGAAAGAAAAAAAGGCCGCTCCGTGAGGAGCGGCCTTTTAGCTCTAATTGAAGTCATTTGAGGTTATGTGACAATCAGATTTTCATAAATTTGCGCTGGAACTCGGCAATCGCCTCGTATTCTTCTTCCAGCTTGCGGGAGATTCGGATATAGATCGGCAGAAGGCTCTTATATATTACAGCGTTCTGTTCAATCGGCTGATGCTCGTGAGTACCGCCAACCATATCGGCCACGATATCAAGCGATTGGGCTCTGCCTGTAGCATAAAGACCAAGCACAACAGCTCCAAGACAGGAGCTTTCGTAGCTCTCAGGGACGATAACTTGTTGATTGAAAATATCCGCCATCATCTGACGCCAGATTGGAGAGCGGGCGAAACCGCCAGTCGCATGAATCTTGGACGGACATCCCATTTGCTCTTCCATCGCAAGCAGTACGGTGTACATGTTGAAAATAACACCTTCCAGCACAGAGCGGATCATATGCTCCTTCTGATGGTTTAAGGTGAGGCCAAAGAAGGAACCGCGTGCATTCGGATCCCATAACGGAGCACGCTCTCCAGTCAGGTAAGGATGGAATAGAAGACCGTCTGAACCGGGAGCGACCCGCTCTGCAATCTTAGTCAAGACGTCATATGGATTGATACCGAGCCGCTTCGCCGTCTCTACCTCCGATGCGGCGAACTGATCACGGACCCATCGGAAGATCATGCCGCCGTTGTTAACCGGACCGCCAATCACCCATTTATTTTCCGTCAGTGCATAACAAAAAATACGTCCTTTGGGATCCGTCATTGGTTTATCCACAACGGTTCGAATGGCACCGCTGGTACCGATTGTAGCTGCGACCACACCTGGTTCAATAGCATTGACACCGAGATTGGAGAGCACGCCGTCACTTGCTCCCAGCACGAATGGAGTGGAAGGAGAGAGGCCCATAGCGGCTGCATAACCGGTGTCGAGCCCTGTCATGATGTGTGTGGTAGGTACCAGGGTCGACAGGCGGTCTTCTGTAATTCCAGCGATCTTTAAAGCCTCTTCGTCCCAACTCAGCGCATTAAGGTTTAACAAGCCAGTAGACGAAGCGATCGAATGGTCAACGACATATTGATGAAACAATTTGTAATATACATACTCTTTAATCGAAATGAATTTTGCTGCGTTGTTAAACAATGACTCCTGTTCATGACGCAGCCACATAAGTTTGGTAATGGGAGACATCGGATGGATTGGGGTACCGGTTCTTAAGTACAACTCATGCCCGCCAAAATCTTTTTTCAGTCTGGCAGACCATTCCGCACTCCGGTTATCAGCCCAAGTAATACAGTGAGTCAGCGGATTTCCGTTCTTATCAACCGCAATGACACTGTGCATTGCCGAGCTGAAAGAGACGAACAGAACCTGGTCCGGATGGATGCCGCTACCCGCCATAACTCCTTGAACCGAGGATATTACCGTATTAAATATTTCCTCAGGATCCTGCTCAGCAGCGGAGGGAGCAGGCGTGAGGAGCGGATATTCACCGTCCGATTTGGCAATGATTTTCCCGTCCTCTGTAAACAGCACAGCTTTCGTGCTGGTTGTTCCAATATCAACACCGATCATATAGTTCAGCGTATCCATAAGGCATACCTTCTTTCCACAATAAGGTGTTTCGAGATCAGTCTAATCTGTAATCTCAAATTATACAAAAACGTTCAAGGTGAGAGTGAGCACAAGTCCGATGACTGACAAAAGGGTTTCCATAACGGTCCAGGATTTCAGCGTCTGCGGCACAGTCATGTTGAAAAACTCTTTAACCATCCAAAAGCCAGCGTCATTTACGTGTGACAATACGATGGAGCCTGCTCCTGTTGCCAAAACGACCAGTTCCACATTGGCACCTGGTGTCAGAGCGAGTACTGGTGCTACAATCCCGGCTGCCGTTGTCATGGCTACCGTAGCAGAACCTGTTGCAACACGGATCAGAGCAGCAACAAGCCAGGCGAACAAGATGGCGTTAATGTTGGCTCCTGTGGCGATTTCCGCAATTGCCGTACCGACACCGCTGTTGATAAGTACTTGTTTGAATGCTCCGCCTGCGCCGATGATCAGGACAATTGTCGCTATAGGTGCAAGACACTCGCTTGTAAATCGGGAAATTTCGTGTTTGTTGAAACCGCGGGCAAATCCAAGCGAGAAAAAGGAGAACACTGCAGCGATCAACAGCGCGATGATTTCATGCCCAATAAATTCACAGAATAAAGTGATGCTGCTGGATGCATCAGGATCGACAATATCTGCAATGGAACCGATAAGCATCAGAATGACTGGTAGCAAAATCGTAAACAGCGTTATTCCAAAGCCGGGCAGCCCGCGTGTTGCTTTGTTGGAGAATTGTTCAGCCAGCTCTGCCGGCGGTTCGGTCTGAATACGTTTACCGATGAATTTACCAAAGAGCGGACCGGCAATAATGGCCGTCGGAATACCAATGATGAACGAATACAATATAGTTTTTCCAAGATCCGCCTGATAGGCATCAATTGCAATCATGGGAGCTGGATGCGGGGGAACCAAGCCGTGAACAGTGGAAAGACCAGCAAGAATCGGAATTCCGATCTGAAGCAGCGGCATTTTTGTTTTACGGGCTACGGTAAAGACAATCGGAATCAATAGAATGACGCCGACTTCAAAGAACACGGGAAGACCTACTATGAATCCGACGATCATCATCGCCCAGTGAACTCTTTTTTCTCCAAAACGGTCAACGAGTGTGTTAGCGATTTGCTCGGCACCACCGGATTCGGCCATCATTTTACCGAGCATGGTTCCGAGGGCAATAACGATTGCGATCGTACCCAATGTGCCGCCTAAACCGCTTGTTATGGAGGTAACAACATCGGCTGGCTTCATGCCAGTGAACAGTCCGAGCATTAGGGCCGAAATCAGAAGGGTAACAAAGGGATTCCATTTATACTTTGAGATCAGAAGGATCAGAAAAACGATGGTTATCAGAGTCCAAAACATTAAAGTAGCATTATGGCTAAGACCAAAAAGTGAGCTCATGTTGAACATCCTCCTAAATAATATACCCTCATTATTGGGGGCGATCGATGGTAAGTCTCTGAGGTAGTATACCCTTTTTAAGTTGTGTACTTGTCGACAACTTGAGGTAAAAGAGATTGCACCTGAGGTGGTGCTGCTATCCCTTAGGGAAGCTGTGGTACAGGGTCGTACGGGAATCGTCAAAATAATGCTGAACCGCCAATTGAATTCGCTGCGGATCCAAAGAATTCATCTCTTGTACCAGTTTGACGTGTTTCTGTATCACATAACTGATTTTGGATTCTCCGCCGCTGAATATCTGCTCTGTTGTGATGAGCATAACGGTCATGACGATCGGACGGATGCTTTTCCATAAATGGAGGATGCGTTTATGATTGGCCTCTGTAATGATTCTTTCATGGAAAGCCAAGTCTTGATAAGAAAAGTCAACGGAATCGCGGTGTTTGGCTGCCAGCTTCATCCGGTCTATGATCTGCTCAAGGCTGCGTATTAAATCCGGATGAGGATTTAGAAATACACGGCCCTGAACAAAACTTTCTATGAGAAAACGGACATCGTAAAGTTCTTCCATATCTTTTAAAGATAAACCGATAACGACAGCGCCCATGCGTTCCAACCGGATCAGACCTTCATTCGATAGCGTTTTCATTGCTTCCCTAACGGGAGAACGGCTGGTTCCGAAATCGCTTGCAATTCGGTTTTCAGACAAAACTTCGCCTGGTTTAATGGCTCCGCTTATGATCTGAAGGCGTAATTCACTTGTAATGGCCTCCCCAAGGGAGACTCCCTGAAGCCAAGATGTAGGATATTTCATGACGATGATCTCCAATCCGAATATCTAATGGTAATGATTGTACCATATCGGAAGTGGCTTGTTCCATGGAAAGGAAGCCGTACATACCTGGGCAACATAGGGAGTAGTCGGTGGTTACTCTGACTTTTCAACAGCATGGCCGCCAAATTCATTGCGGAGTGCTGCTACGACTTTTCCATGGAATGTATCATTTTCCATGGAGCGGTAGCGCATAAACAATGACATAGCAATAACTGGTGCGCTAGCCTGCAGATCAAGTGCTGTCTCCACGGTCCATTTGCCTTCACCGGAAGATTTCATAACACCTTTAATACCTTCAAGCTTTGGATCTTTCGAAAAAGCGTTCTGGGTCAGTTCCATTAGCCAGCTGCGGATGACTGAACCGTTGGACCAGACACGTGCGACATCTTCAAAGTTATAGTTGAAGCTGCTTTTTTCAAGTACTTCGAACCCTTCGGCAATGGATTGCATCATGCCGTACTCGATTCCGTTGTGTACCATTTTCAAAAAGTGACCGCTGCCGTTTGGACCGGCATACAAATAGCCGTTTTCGACTGCCATGTCTTTAAATAGAGGCTCAATGATAGGGAATACATCCGGATTGCCGCCAATCATAAAGCATCCTCCGTTATGAGCTCCCTCCATACCGCCGGAAGTGCCAGCGTCAAAATAATGAATACCTTGAGCTGCAAGTTTCTCTGCACGGGTGATGGATTCTTTGTAATGTGAGTTCCCGCCGTCAATCAATATATCTCCAGCCTGAAGCAGAGGAGTAATGGATTCGATTACAGACTCGACAATAGCTCCCGCAGGCACCATCATCCACACAATCCGGGGGGCTGGAAGCTTGGCCACCATGTCCTCCAAGGAAGATGCTCCCTCAGCTCCATGTTCTGCTGATTGCTGAACCAGTTCAGGGTTTACATCATACGCTGCTACCTGATGATTATGACGTACCAGGTTTTGCATGAGGTTAAAACCCATTTTGCCGAGGCCGATCAGACCGATTTTCATGTAAAGTGCAGTCCTTTCTTACTGTATACTTGTATACAACTTATTTTTCTTAATCATCTTACTCCTTATAAAAGCATCTGTAAACATCACCTGTAAGCGTCAACAGCAAGAGGGTATTGCCAAAAGGCATTGACGGAAAAACAGTTAAAAATAATTATCCCCATGTGGATAATTATTCGTGAATCCTGAAGTAAACATGCATGGTTGTGGAAAACTTTAAGTGCGTGTTCATAAAGGTCGGTTTTCAGCACCGAGAAGGTTGGATGAAGCTAGGGAGTGAGGAGCGGAGCGTACGTTTTGGGTACGTGAGCACCGGAAGGACCGGCTGAATTCAAGATTCGATGCCGAGCCCACTTCCTGATTCACTTCGTGATCAAAAGCGGACTTTTTGAATAACCTCTTTAAAGGAATGATATAGGAAGTTTTGGATTGACTTCTGGATGTGATTGTGATTAAATATATAAAGGCATTTTCTGTGATGATATTTATTAAATATAAGAAAGTATTAGTGTTCTATTTTTCTTATATTTCTCGCAGAAACGGACCTATCTTACAAAATGATGGCGAACCGTTTCTACTTGTTATATGGTAAGATAAGATTCCTTTAAGGGGGTGCAACAGATCATGAAACAGACTTTCAAACCGAATGTAAGCAAACGTAAGAAAAACCACGGGTTCCGTAAAAGAATGAGTACAAAGAACGGACGTAAAGTACTGGCTAGCCGCCGTCAAAAAGGCAGAAAAGTATTGAGCGCTTAATATTTGTGCCACGATGCCACGAAGACCACCGAGGTGGTCTTTTTTTCGTAATATTAGTGTTGAATTTGTCTTTTCATATGAAGAATCTATTATGTCGTTTACCGCGTGAGCGGTGTGACTATACTATTATATATAGGAAGAAATGCTGTGAGACGCCGATGGTAAAAGATCAAAAACCTAAAGGCAGGCAGGGAGAGACTGGTGCAAAAAAAATTGCGTTTACGGAACCGAGCTGACTTCAGCCGCGTTTATCGACACGGAAAGTCTTTTGCCAATCATCAATTCGTGGTGTATTGGTCCCGCAAGAAAGACGTTGAGCAATTTCGAACCGGCATATCGGTTAGTAAAAAGGTAGGAAACGCTGTGGTCCGTAACCGGATGAGGCGGCTGGTAAAGGAAATCGTCCGCAGTCATCAACACGAGATTGTGGAGCATATTGATCTGATTTTTATTGTCAGAAAAGGCGCACTGGACAAGACCTATCAGGAGTTGGAGAAAAGCGTGCTGCATGTACTGCGCAAATCATCACTTTTAAAGCCAAAGAAGGGATGAGCTTGTGTTTATTTGTCCATATAAATATGTTATGATTTACATTGGAATGGAATGGCTAAGAGAGGGGTTTTGAAGTGTCGCTAACGAAGACAAGACGAGGGAAATGGTTCCTCCTCACAGCTTTGCTGATACTAGCAATGGTTGTTTTATCTGGTTGTGCACCGCAAGGAAACCAGATGCGTACCATCGAAGACCTGAAAAACGGGGGCTTTTGGCAGAGTAACGTCATATTTTACTTTACGTGGGCCCTGAATAAATTTGCTACTTGGTTTAATGGTGAGTACGGATTGGCGGTTCTGGTTATGGTGCTTATCGTCCGGACGTTGATCCTGCCGTTGACACTAAAGCAGGTAAGAAGCTCGAGAGCAATGCAAGCGATTCAACCTGAACTTATGAAGATCCGCGAGAAATACAAAGATACTCCTGAAAAAGTGCAGCAGGAGACCATGAGGCTGTTCCAAGAGAACAAGGTCAACCCGATGGCGGGTTGTTTACCGCTTCTTGTTCAGATGCCGATCTTTATTGCACTTTATCAATCCATTTATTTTAACGGGGCACTTCGTGAGCACGAATTTTTGTGGCTGCAGCTCGGAGAACCGGACAAGCTGTTCATTTTGCCGGTTTTGGCGGCATTCACAACATTCTTCCAAACCAAAATGATGATGAAGATGAACCCATCGCCTCAACAGGGGATGATGCAGTTCATGATGTTTGTATATCCGATTCTGATCTTCGTGATGTCGTTTCAGTTCCCTTCTGCACTTCCGTTGTACTGGTTCTACAGTAACTTGTACACTATCGTGCAAAACTACTTCTTGTACCGCAACAATGACAAAAATGCAGTGGTTGCTAACGTAAAAACTGCGAGTGCAGGTCAAAGTAAAGGTCCGAAGAACGGGAAAAAGGGCAAAAAAGGAGCTAAGAAGTCGAAATGAGTAAAATCGTCGCAACAGGAAAAACCGTTGAGGATGCTGTCGAACAAGGGCTAGCCCAGTGGGGTGTAAGTCGGGACCACGTATCGGTTCAAATTTTGAGTCAGCCGTCAAAAGGATTCCTGGGGCTGTTCGGGGTAAAGGAAGCGAAGGTTGAGCTTACGCTTCTCTCGAGCAGTGCTGGCGGCGACGAACTTAAGAGGGACTTCTCCTCTAAAAAGCAGGCGGCACCTGCACTTGAACTACAGGAGACACCGGCCGAGCCGAAAAAAACGGCTGCAGTTAGCAGCTTGTCTGAGGACAAGACGGTTTATGCTGAGAAGCATTCAGGAGAAGATCCTTATCAGGAGGCGATAAGCTTCCTGATGGAGACAGGAAAAGCCATGGGACTGGACATTACAGTTGATGTCGAGCATGGTAAGGAGTTTTCCATACTTCATATATCCGGTTCCGGTTTAGGCCTCATGATTGGTCGTAGAGGACAAACGCTGGATGCACTTCAGTATCTGGCTAACATTGTAGCTAACCGCTACTCTGATAATTATGTCCGTATTGTGCTGGACGCGGAAAATTTCCGTGAACGCCGCAAGAAGACATTGGAGGACCTCGCTGACCGATTGGCCGGACGTGCTGTGAAGACTCGGAAAGAAATTGTACTGGAACCGATGCCTGCTTCTGAGCGCAAGGTTATCCATTTTAGACTACAAAATCATGCTCAGGTAAAGACATTCAGTAAAGGTGAAGAACCGAATCGCCGTATCGTCATTACCCTGAAGCAGCAGTAAAGATTATATGACTCAATGACTCCTTGGTGCGAATAGGGAGTCATTGTTTTATTTAGAGATTACTTATCTCGCAAAAAAACCACCGCTAAATGCGGTCTGTCGCCTTTGAGGTACGTCGATAGACGTAAAGTAAAGAAATTATCCCACAATGAATAGTCAAAAAGAAGGTGAATGTCATGTTGAGCGATACGATTGCCGCGATTTCTACAGCGGTTGGTGAAGGCGGCATCGCGATTATTCGCGTTAGCGGTCCTGAAGCAGTCAAAGAAGTAGAAAAAATATTCAAGAGTAAAGAGAAATTAACCGAGGTGGATTCGCATACGGTTCATTACGGGCATATCATGGATCCTTTGAGCCGGGATAACCTTGAAGAGGTGCTGGTCACCGTGATGAGGGCACCTCGCTCATTTACGACAGAAGATGTGGTTGAGATCAGCTCACACGGCGGGGTTATTGCAGTGAAGCGGGTGATGGATTTGCTGTTGCAGCAAGATATCCGTCTCGCTGAACCAGGTGAGTTTACGAAACGGGCTTTTTTGAATGGAAGAATTGATTTGTCACAGGCAGAAGGGGTAATTGATCTTATCAGATCGAAGTCCGACCGGGCGTTCTCCGTTGCATTGAAGCAGGTGGAAGGAACATTGTCCCGCAAGATTAATGATCTGCGTCATACGCTCGTGGAAACCTTGGCGCATATTGAGGTAAACATTGACTATCCAGAGCATGATGTCGAATCACTCACTTCAGAATTCATAAAGGATAAGAGCCGGTTTGTGATGGAAGAGATCGACAAGCTGCTGAAGACAGCAGAAGAAGGTAAGATACTCCGTGAGGGCATTACCACAGCTATTGTCGGACGTCCAAATGTCGGGAAGTCGTCTTTGCTGAATACACTGGCTCATGATAATCGGGCGATTGTTACAGATATCCCAGGGACGACACGAGATGTTATTGAGGAGTTTGTTACGATTAACAACATTCCTCTTAAGCTGCTCGATACCGCAGGAATTCGGGAGACGATGGACGTTGTTGAAAAAATCGGTGTAGAGCGTTCTAAACATGCGGTAAATGAAGCAGATTTAATCCTGTTGGTACTGAATGCAAGCGAGCCTCTGCATGAAGATGAATTGGAATTGATGGAACAAATACGCGGTAGACAATGTATCGTGATTTTGAATAAAATGGACTTACCGTCACAGCTGGATATGGACATTGTACGTCGATATTATCCGGATGAGCTGATCGTTCCGATGTCTGTAAAGGCAGAGGAAGGAATTGACCGGTTGGAAGATGCTATTTCCGGGCTCTTCTTCAGCGGAAAGATAGAGGGCGGAGATCTGACCTACGTCAGCAATGTTCGTCATATCGCACTGCTTAAGAAATCGAAAAAATCATTGATGGATGCATATGAAGCGGCTGATCAGTACATTCCGATTGATATGATCCAGATTGATGTGAGGCTTGCTTGGGAGCAGCTTGGAGAGATCTTGGGTGAGGCGGTTGGTGATTCGCTGATCGATCAGATTTTCTCGCAATTTTGTCTTGGAAAATAAGCTTTCAAATATACAATTTTAAATATAAAAAACAGGAGGGTTTGCCATGAGTTATGCAGGAGGCACCTACGACGTGATTGTTGTCGGCGCAGGCCATGCTGGATGTGAAGCTGCACTGGCTTCCGCACGTATGGGTGCCGACACGTTGATGGTCACGATCAACTTGGATATGGTTGCTTTTATGCCTTGTAATCCGTCGATTGGCGGACCAGCCAAAGGACATGTTGTGCGTGAAATTGATGCCCTAGGCGGCGAGATGGGACGCAATATTGATAAAACGTTTATACAAATGCGTATGTTGAATACTGGTAAAGGACCAGCGGTACATGCACTGCGTGCACAGGCTGATAAGTTTTCCTATCAACATACCATGAAAGAAACGTTGGAGAAGGAAGATAAACTGACGATTCGTCAGGGGATGGTTGACCGTCTTGTTGTTGAAGACGGTGAGTGTGTAGGGATTGTCACGCAGACAGGAACGGAATACCGTGCCAAAGCGGTTGTGTTGACGACAGGTACCTATTTGCGCGGTAAAATCATCATGGGTGAGCTGACCTATGAGAGCGGTCCGAACAACCAACAGCCATCTGTGAAGCTGGCGGCAAATCTGCGTGAGCTTGGATTTGATCTTGTTCGTTTCAAGACGGGTACTCCTCCACGGGTGCATAAAGATACTATTGATTTCTCAAAGACCGAGATCCAGCCCGGAGATGACAAACCGAAGTTTTTCTCCTATGAAACGAAGTCTTCAGATAATGAGCAGCTGCCATGCTGGCTGACATACACATCGGAGGAAACCCACCAGATCCTTAATGATAACCTGCACCGTGCTCCAATGTACTCAGGTATTATTGAAGGAACAGGACCTCGCTATTGCCCTTCGATTGAAGATAAAATTGTCCGTTTTGCGGATAAGGCGAAACATCAGATTTTCCTTGAGCCGGAAGGTAAGAACACGAAGGAATACTATGTTCAAGGGTTGTCTACCAGTATGCCGGAGGATGTGCAGCTTGCGGCACTTCGTTCCATTCCGGGCATGGAAAAAGTAGAAATGATGCGCAACGGCTATGCCATTGAATATGATGCCATGGTTCCAACCCAGCTGTGGCCGTCGCTTGAAACGAAACGTCTGCCAGGATTGTTCACTGCAGGTCAAATTAACGGGACATCCGGTTATGAAGAAGCAGCAGGGCAAGGTATTATGGCCGGTATTAACGCTGCACGTAAAGTGCAAGGGAAGGAAGCTGTTATTTTGGACCGGTCGCAAGGATACATTGGTGTCTTGATTGATGACTTGGTTACGAAAGGTACGAATGAGCCTTATCGTCTGCTTACTTCACGTGCGGAATATCGTCTGCTGCTCCGTCATGACAATGCCGATTTACGATTGACTGACATTGGATATGAGATTGGATTAATCTCCGAAGAGCGTCATGCTCAATTCCTTCGTAAAAAAGCTTTTGTTGAGCAGGAGATTGAACGTCTTGGAGGGACGAAAGTGAAACCGGTAGACGTGAACTCCATGCTGGAAGCTGCGGGTTCTGCCTTGATACAGGATGGAAGTAATCTGCTTACTATTCTGCGTCGGCCTGAGATTACGTTTGCTATGATCGAATCCCTGTCTCCATCACCTTTTGATCTGGATGAGGAAATGAAAGAACAGGTAGAAATTCAAATAAAATATGCCGGATACATCGAGAAGCAGCTCGGTCATGTAGAGCGTCTGCAGAAGATGGAGAAGAAGCGGATTCCGGAAGATATTGTCTATGATGATATTCACGGTATAGCTATGGAAGCCAGACAAAAGCTTAATAAGATCCGTCCAATATCGATCGGCCAAGCATCCCGTATTGGTGGGGTGACGCCGGCTGATATTTCCATCCTCCTGGTTTACCTGGAGCATTACAACCGGGTTACGGCAGCGAAAGGATAGGCAAGTATATGGATGCCATTCAGGAAGCTTTTGTCCACCGCCTTAGTGAGCGCGGTATTACATTAAATGAGAAACAGCTGGACCAGTTTGAGAACTACTATAAAATACTGGTTGAGTGGAATGAGAAGATGAACCTGACCGGTATTACGGATCGGGATCAAGTATATACGAAGCATTTTTATGACTCGGTGAGTCTCGCATTTTATATAGATATGGAAAAAGTTAGCTCCTTAGCCGATATTGGTTCGGGAGCGGGCTTTCCCGGGATTCCGTTGAAAATTTGTTTTCCTCACCTTCGATTAACGATCGTAGATTCGCTGAACAAACGGATTAACTTTCTGAAGCATGTTGCTGACTCGATAGGACTGGAGCAGGTTGAACTGCTGCATGGCAGAGCAGAGGAGATCGCTCGCAAGCACGGATACCGTGATGGCTTTGATCTGGTAACAGCACGTGCAGTAGCCAGAATGGCTGTGCTGAATGAATTCTGTTTACCTTTTGTTAAGGTGGGAGGACAGTTCGCCGCGATGAAGGGTAGCGATCCTTCGGACGAATTAAAAGAAGCATCACGAAGCTTAAAGGAACTGAGAGGTACACTGGGCAAGGTACATTCATTCTCACTTCCTGTGGAAGAGTCGGATCGACACATTGTCGTAATTGACAAAAAGGGTGCTACTCCGGCTAAATATCCTCGCAAAGCAGGAACAGCAGCCAAGACACCTCTTATTTAACAACCTATATCAATTATATAAATCAAAGGAATGTTTCACGTGAAACATTCCTTTTTTTGTTTAGAGATAAAAAAGTATAAACACCGGAGCAAACTGCATCCTTATTTCGCAAGAAAAACAACCGCTAAATGCGGTCTGTCTTCTATGAGATGCGTCGATAGACGTTTTTGTTATTTGTGAACAGTAGTTGACCTCCGTCATGCAATACCACACTGTGCCATGAGGGTTTCGCGCTGTGAAAAAGATTGTAATTCAGAAGCAGAGAGAATGTCGTCCGTATTAAGCGAAATGGATATCCTTTTGTATAAATACACCAAAATTGCAGGAAAAAAAGGTGAGTTTGTAGAATAGGATTATAGGACAAAAAGTGGTAGAATAGAATCGTAGTACCAGTTAATAGAGGCCGGACATAAACCGGTCCATTTTTTGCTGATGTCATGAAGAATGTAATGTTTTATGCAGGGAAATGCCTGACTCTACATGGGGTATTTTTACAGTTAGGTCGTTATTCTGGCTCTACTGTAGGGATTAACAGTTTTTATGTCACTCATGTCGGCTGCCGACTTGTAATCGGTATGGTAGAGAGTAGGGGCGTCGTCCATGCTATCATGAAATTAGGTGGTAATATACGGAATGAAAGAACAATTTTCGAAGTTGTTTGGCTTAGCGGCGGAACGTAATAATGGGGATGAAGTGAAGCATATTCCGGTGAATGAGGTTGTAAGCAGCCCCTACCAACCGCGTACGATTTTTGATGATGAAAAAATCGATGAATTGCTACAGACCATCAAAACACATGGTGTCATTCAACCTATTGTCGTTCGTGTCCGTAATGGCGTGTATGAGATTATTGCCGGTGAGCGTCGTTGGCGTGCGGTTAAAAAGCTGGGGCTGGATACAATCCCCGCGATTGTTCGGGATTTTAATGATTCCCAAGCTGCTTCTATTGCTTTGATTGAGAACTTGCAGCGGGAAGGTCTGACGTCGATCGAAGAGGCGGTTGCCTATCAAAAATTGATCGATCTTCACCAGTTAACTCAAGAGAGTCTTGCGCAACGCCTTGGTAAGAGCCAATCCACCATTGCTAACAAAATTCGACTACTGCAGCTCCCGGAAGAGATAAAGATGGCGCTTATGGAACGTAAAATTACGGAGCGTCATGCTCGTGCACTGCTATCTTTGGACAATGAGGAAACTCAGCTGAAGGTATTGGGTGAAGTGATAGCCAAAGAATTAAATGTTAAACAGACCGAAGCACGAGTAGCATTTTATAAAGAAGTAACAACGATGAAAAAATCGAAACGAATCTCATACAGCAAAGATGTTCGTTTGGCTTTGAACACCATTCGTCAATCGATTGATATGGTGTCGGGATCGGGTATGGCAATTAAGACGACCGAGAACGATCATGAAGACCATTATGAGATTGTTATTAAAATTCCAAAAAGATAACGATAGTATGACATGAAAGCGTGAGAGCGGTATTCATTGTGCCGCTTTTTCTGTTGACCTAAGAAGCAGCTTAAGAGGTCTACCTCCTAGGAAGACAGACCGCATTTTTTGGAGCTTAACGCATTTATATCTTCAAAAAATGGTTTCGTGTCCGAACCCAGCGGATTGCGCATAACCGTTCCGGTACTGTCTCTCAAAGGGCAGCCGATAATCCAAATGTGCAATATACGGCATGATTGCTGTATATCATCTATTGCAGCCTACTAGAAGAGTCTTCCTACATTGAGGTGAAATGAGTGTCTAAAACAATTGCCATAGCAAATCAAAAGGGCGGGGTCGGTAAAACAACGACTTCTGTCAATCTGGGCGCGGGACTGGCTTCGCTAGGCAAACGGGTGCTTTTGGTGGATATTGATCCCCAAGGGAACACGACCAGTGGTGTCGGCATTAACAAAGCAGATGTTGAAAACTGCATTTACGATATTATCATTAACGAGGTACATCCGAAGGATGCTATAAATCCAACGAATATCGAAGGACTGGATATCATTCCTGCAACCATTCAGCTCGCTGGAGCGGAGATTGAACTTGTTCCAACGATTTCACGTGAGGTCCGGTTGAAGAAGTCTCTTCAGTTGGTCAAACCCAATTATGACTATATCCTGATTGATTGTCCTCCGTCACTTGGCATTTTGACGATTAACTCTTTGACGGCTGCGGATTCGGTCATTATTCCGATTCAATGTGAATATTATGCGCTGGAAGGGTTGAGCCAGCTGCTGAATACAGTGCGCCTGGTACAAAAACATTTGAATACTTCTCTCAAAATTGAAGGTGTACTTCTAACCATGTTGGATGCTCGGACTAATCTGGGAATTCAGGTGATTGAAGAAGTTAAAAAGTATTTTCAGGAAAAAGTGTACAAGACCATTATTCCAAGAAATATCCGCTTAAGTGAAGCTCCTTCTCATGGACAGTCGATCATAACTTATGATCCTCGTTCCAAAGGAGCAGAGGTATACTTGGAGTTGGCAAAGGAAGTGATCTCTTATGAGTAAACGTTTAGGAAAAGGGTTGGATGCGCTTATTCCTTCTTTGTCTATTAACGAGGATGATAAAGTCGTTGAAATTCCGCTTAGTCAGTTACGGGCCAATCCGTATCAGCCTCGGAAAACGTTCAATGAAGAGGCGATCCAGGAGCTCGCTGAGTCGATTCGGCAGCATGGTGTGATTCAACCGATTATTGTACGCAGTGTTCTTAAGGGATATGAGATTATTGCTGGTGAACGCCGTTTCCGAGCATCTCAATATTGTGGTAAAGCTACGATTCCAGCTGTCGTCCGTTCTTTCAGTGACCAGCAAGTTATGGAAATCGCTCTGATTGAGAACCTCCAGCGTGAGAATTTAAATGCAATGGAAGTGGCAGTTGCATACCAAGGGTTGATGGAACAATTTTCCTTAACGCAGGAAGAGTTATCTATGAAGGTTGGTAAATCACGATCGCATATCGCTAACTTTTTGAGGTTGTTGTCTTTACCAGAAGAAGTAAAGGAAAATGTTTCACGTGGAACATTGTCAATGGGACACGCGCGGGCGATCGTGGGATTGAAAGATCCTGTGCTCGTTAAACAATTGGCGAAACAGTGTGTGGAACAAGAGTGGAGTGTTCGTGAACTTGAAGAAGCGGTGAAAAACTTAGATCGCAAGTCCGAGGAAAAAGATAAGGTGAAAGTGAGAAAACGGGATCCTTATATTGATCACCTAGAAGAAAATTTGCGCGAGCGGTTCAAAACAACGGTTAAAATAAAACACAATAAGGATAAAGGGAAGATCGAGTTGAACTATTATAGTAAACAAGATTTGGAACGATTGCTCGATCTATTGCAATAACTTCACTTTAGGAAAAATGTGTTTTAAAATAATGAAAGCTGCTAAAATAATCTATGACGAAATTACTTCGTCTAATTATAACTTGCTAATTTGGAATATCACATCTTGATGAGGAAAGACATGTCGGTGTTCCTTAACAGGAACAAGGCATGTCTTTCTTATTGTGAGAAATGAAAGGCTGCACATATTCTTATATTCTTGCGGAATGAATCACTCCGAATTAAATGGTTAAATCGTTTCGTTGGATTGAAGGAGATGCGGGATGGACTCAGTCATTTATCTGGACCACGCGGCCACCTCGTGGCCAAAACCTCCGGAAGTGATGGAGGCTATGAAGTCGGCGATGAACGATGCGGCTGCTAACCCAGGGCGTGGAAGTCATCGCATGGCTGTGAATGCATCAAGAGTGCTTTACAACACACGCAGAATATTAGCGGAATTGTTCGTAGTCAAAAACCCTAATGATATTGCGTTGACCTCGAATACGACAGAGGCACTGAATTTAGCGATCAAGGGATACCTTGGTGAAGGCGATCACGTCATTGCCACGATGATCGAGCATAATTCAGTAAGGAGACCATTGGAGTATTTGAAAAGGACCCGAGGAATAAGTGTTGATTATATTTCGGTTGATGCAGATGGGCAAGTGGACTTAAAAGAGGTAGAGAGAGCATTTAAAGCGAATACTCGGCTTGTCGTTTGTTCACATAGTTCAAATCTGCTTGGTTCAATACTCCCTGTGAAAGAAATTGGGGATCTGGCAGCTCGCCATGGAGCCGTACTCCTTGTTGACGCGGCTCAGAGTGCAGGGATGCTTTCAATTGATGTGACTGATATGGATATCGGTATGCTGGCTTTTCCGGGTCATAAAGGGCTTCTAGGGCCTCAAGGGACGGGAGGGCTCTATATCTCTCCGGATATAGAATTGGAACCGTTGCTACATGGTGGGACTGGTAGCCAATCCGAAGCTGTGGAGCAGCCGAGTGTGAGGCCGGATCGATATGAGGCAGGAACGCCGAATACGATTGGTTGTGCAGGTCTTCAGGCGGGTGTGAAGAAGGTGTTGGAATGGACACCGGAGAAAATCTACCACCATGAATGGGAACTCACACAACGGATGATGGAGGGGCTATCCTCTATACGAGGGGTGAACATATTAGGTCCAGGTTTAGGGATGCCAAGAACGGGAATCGTATCCTTTGTGGTAGAACAGAGGGATGCCTCCGAGCTAGCATTTAAAATGGATCGGGAATATGGTATTGCCGTACGGGCAGGCTTCCATTGTACTCCGCTGGCGCATATGGCGGCAGGCACGGAAAACACTGGCGCTGTTAGAGCCAGTGTTGGGTTATGGACTAGCAAAGAGGATGTTGACATCATGGTGGATGCCATGGCTAAAATCCAGGCCTGATCGACAGATCAAGATTGAGGAGAAGGAATGAAGAAGTATGTCTGAATTAAATGAATTGATTATGGAACAACTTCATTGGTTTGTCGTCGGAATGATCGTCATCATCTTGACTTTATGGGTAACCGTAATCGCCCAAGGTGCAAAGGTTCGCAAAATGCGGCGTGCATATGATGCGATGATGTCCGGTAGTGGAGTGGAGGATCTGGAAACACTGCTCCTCAATCTGAAAATTCAAATGGACGCAATTGAAGAGGAACAAGGAAATCATCGCTCACATCTGGATACTATAAGCCAAACTTTAAAAGGGGTAAAGTCCAAAACGGGTATCGTAAGATACAATGCTTTTGGTGAACGGGGGAACGATTTGAGTTTCTCTATAGCCATCCTAAGTGAAAGAGGGGATGGGTTGGTACTTACCGGCCTATATAACCGGGAAAATTCATTTGTATATGCCAAACCGTTGAAAAACGGCGAATCCCAGCATTCTTTATCTCCTGAGGAAAAAGAGGCTATACATCTCGCGCTGCAAGAAGGGTAGTACGATTCCATTCCTTCATAGCAGAGAAAAGACAATTGGCAATAATATCAGACAGCCGCATAACGAGACTTAAACGAGTGTTTTGTAATACGAAGTATTCCATAAAGCCGCCGACATTGACGATGCCAGTTACATGGATATCGCCGACCGGCGGCAATTCTTTATGTACACCTGCACCAGGACGCAGAGGGCCGTCTGAAACTTGAATGGATCCAACGCTTGCCGATTGACCAAGACAGGCATCGATACCAATGATAAAGGGGTTGTCGAATTGTTCGTTTATCATAGTGAGCGTTTCTTTCAGGTTCATAGCGTGCACAGGCTCATCCAAGGTGCCATATAAATGGAACAGCGAGCTGTTGTAACGAGAGAGAGATGTACCTACAAGTGGACCAAGGCAATCTCCAGTGGAACGGTCCGTGCCGATGCAGACGATGACTAATGGACGGCGTTGAACTCCTGAAGATAGATGATAGAGCAGACGATGAATAATAGCAGAATGGATTTCAGGATCGGTATGTGGTATTTTTAAGCTTGAAAACTCCTGACGGGCTGAGTGTTTAGATAAACGGTTCATAGGTAGAATCTTCCTTTCGTCTGCGAATGGTAGTATCAGTATATGGATGAAAGAATGTTTTTATACTTCCAGATTGGCAAAAGAAAGATTAAAATGTTCATAGACTAGTGATCAATAGGGGAAGAGGTATTTGGAGGTGTGCGGTGTGTCAGGTATGATGCTGATCGCTTTCGATTCTACGCAACAAGCGCTTAGGGCGGAAATGCTGCTGGATTACGCAGAAATTGAAATTGATTTATTTCCGACACCGAAAGAGATTACAGCAGGCTGTGCATTATCAATTCAGTTTCCACCCACTGCGTTAAAAGAGGTAAAGGAAATCATCGCCCATGAAAAGGTTGAGATCCGGGGGGTTTTTGCGCAGAATGACAACGAGATTTATATAAGCATCTAGAGCAAGACGGGGAGGAGCACCAGATGGAAAATCAAGATGGTTTATTACCGGAGGAGACTGGAAAAGCTCTGGAGGAGGCTCTTCAAATGAGTGATGTTTTTTGGAATTGGATAACCGATGTAGATATGTGGATGGGTGTATTATTTGCCGCAATTCGAGTACTGGTCATATTTCTACTAACCCGTCTCATTATACGAATTGTATATAAAATGATAGATCAGTTTTTACAGAAACAGGAGAAAAGTAAAATTAGTGTGAATCCACGTCGTTTTGTTACGGTGGGAGAACTTTTAAAAAATGTAACGGCATTCGTTTGTAACTTTGTAATGGTACTGATTATTTTGTCAGAGTTTAATTTTGAACTCGGGCCGCTGTTGGCCAGTGCAGGTGTACTTGGATTAGCAATCGGTTTCGGGGCACAAAGCTTGGTTAAAGACGTAATAACTGGTTTTTTCATCATATTGGAGGATCAGTTTGCTGTTGGTGATATGATCAAGAGCGGAGAGTTCAGAGGTACGGTAGAAGTAATCGGTTTGCGTACAACTCGAATGACTGGATTGAATGGGGAAACGTATATTATTCCTAATGGATTGATTACGAGTGTAACGAACTATTCTGTATCCAATTCGCTTGCGGTCGTAGATCTGCCGGTGAAGAATGAGAAGCGAGTGAATGAAACGTTGGCGCTTATTCAACGGGCACTTGAAGGCATTGCAGAGCGTCAGCCTGAGCTGCTGCGAGATCCTGAGGTGCTCGGAATTCAGTCGCTGACAACGGCTGAATACGTGGTGAGGATTGTAGGGGAATGTCATCCGAATTCCCGGGGAGTTGCTGAACGGGAAATTTTCAAGGATATTAAACAGGCACTTGAAGAGGACGAGCTGTGTCAGTCTTCACAAGGATAATGGTTGGATCATGGTTTGAAGCTTGATGGCATGAGTTATAGTGTATAGAATAGATAACAACATAACGGTGCAGAACAATCTAAAGGGGGAGCGGGTATGGAACGCAAAGTGTTTCAATTGGGGGATGTTGTTCAGATGAAAAAGCCCCATCCCTGCGGAAATAATGAGATGGAGATCATTCGTATGGGAATGGATATCCGGGTCAAGTGTACGCGTTGCCAGCATAGTGTACTAATTCCGCGAGCTAAATTTGAGAAGAATATGAAGAAGGTGTTGCGGTCTGCAGCCGCAGATGGTGGAATCGTCGAAACTTGATCGCATGACAGCAAGCACTTGATAGCAGAAGTATTGACCTGCTTCATAAGACATGTTATAATCAATCGTGCTGCGGAAAGGTACCCAAGAGGCCCAAGGGGGCTGACTCGAAATCAGTTAGGCGTCGCAAGGCGTGCGTGGGTTCGAATCCCACCCTTTCCGCCACCTATCGTTAAAGCCTGCTGTTATGCAGTTTTTAGTACGAAATGTGATCCGCAAGCTGATCGAAATACATACGGTATGTGCTAGCTAATTCCGAAGCACTTTACTGATTACGGAATACCCTCTACGTGATTATCGCGCAGGGGGTATTTTTTCGTTATGGATAAAAGAAGACGACTTTCAATTCAAAAATTGAATCGAGAGTCGTCTTTTTGTGAAATACCCTGTAACAGAAGCCTATAACCATTCGTTAAACTTACGAATGTACCATTTCTTCACAAGCTGCGTCAGTGCACAATAGCTTAGCAAAATGCCTAATAACCATGGGAAATATTGTAGCGGTAACGGTTGTAAGCCGATACTTTCGCCAAAGACTGAGAACGGAACATAGATGCCTGCAATCATAATAGCGCTGGTTAGCAGCATGACGGGCATGCTGGCACGGCTTTGGAAAAATGGTATTTTCTCAGTACGGATCATATGCACTATCAGTGTTTGTGATAATAGTCCTTCGATAAACCATCCGGACTGAAACAGTGATTGATCTGCTGCGGTATTGGCTGCGAATACGAAATACATGACAAAAAAAGTGATGTAATCGAAAATAGAGCTGATCGGGCCTACAAAGATCATAAATTTTCCGATAGATTTGGCATCCCATTTCTTTGGTTTTGCCAAGAACTCTTTATCCATACGATCCCAAGGGATGGATAGCTGTGAGATGTCATAGAACAGATTTTGAATGAGTAGATGAATCGGCAGCATTGGCATGAATGGCAAGAAGGCGCTAGCGCCTAATACACTGAACACATTGCCAAAGTTAGAGCTGGCAGTCATTTTGATATATTTAATAATGTTGCCAAATGTTATACGGCCTTCAATCACACCTTGCTCTAATACCATTAAGCTTTTTTCAAGCAAAATAATATCAGCAGATTCCTTCGAGATATCTACCGCCGTATCTACCGAGATACCTACATCAGCATCCTTCAGAGAGGCAGCATCGTTGATCCCGTCTCCCATAAACCCGACAGTATGCCCCTTGCTTTGCAGCGCACGCACTATTCTCGCCTTTTGCATCGGATTTAGTTTGGCAAAAACGGTTGTTCTCTCAGCCAGATCAGCTAGCTGCACGTCAGAGAGGTTCTCAATTTCATGGCCTAATACAATCTGATCTGCTTGCAGACCAACATCTGTACAAACTTTGCGAGTGACTGCCGCATTATCACCTGTAAGCACTTTGATCTCCACGCCGTTTGTTTGCAAAGCTTGAATTGCGGTCGCGGAGCTTTCCTTGGGTGGATCAAGGAATCCGATAAAGCCAACTAGTACTAAATCCTTTTCATCCTTTACTCCATACGGTTCATCATTGGGTGCCGACTGTTTCATAGCTACGGCAATTACACGTAAACCATCAGTATTTAATTTTCGTACAAGCTGTTGTACATTGATGTGAATTGTCGGTGTAATGGGGATGATTTGTCCGTTATCAGATACGTGTGAGCAGATGCTGAGTATTTCTTCCATCGCGCCCTTACAAATGAGAACATGTTCATTTTCCTTTTTCTCCAAAACGACAGACATCCGGCGACGATTGAAATCGAAAGGGATTTCATCAAACTTGGTATAATTGTTCTTAGCACCTAGCACGTCTGTTAGTTCAGCATGCTCTAACACGGCGACATCGAGCAAATTTTTAAGCCCGGTCTGGTGAAAGCTGTTCAAATAAGCATATTCCAGCACTTTAGCATCTTCATTGCCATGAATGTCTAGGTGTTTTGATAGTATAATCTTGTCTTCCGTTAGCGTCCCGGTTTTATCCGTGCATAAAATATTCATAGCTCCTAAGTTTTGGATTGCATTGAGACGCTTAACGACAACTTTATTGCGAGCCATAGCATTTGCGCCTTTGGCCAGATTGGCAGTTACAATGACCGGCAGCATTTCTGGCGTTAATCCGACGGCAACAGAGAGGGCGAAGAAGAAGGCTTCGATCCAGTTTCCTTTAGTAAAGCCGTTGATGAAGAAAATAATAGGCACCATAATGAGCATGAAACGAATAATGACAAAGGTGACGCTGTTCACCCCTTTATCAAAGCTTGTCATCGGCCGCTTGCCGACAAGTGTTTTGGCCATGGAACCCAAATAAGTGGAAGCTCCGGTAGAGACAACAATAGCTGTTGCTGTGCCGCTAATAACATTGGTCCCCATATAACACATATTATTAAGCTCTAACGGGTTTGTTGGCATTTGATATCTATTTCTCGCTTTGCTTCCATCGTGAGGCATCATGTCTTGTTTCTCAATCGGCAATGATTCCCCGGTTAGAGAAGACTCGCTGACAAAAAGGTCTTTCGATTCGATTAATCTTGCATCTGCTGGAACTAGGTCGCCTGCTGAGAGGTGTATCACATCACCAGGCACCAATTGCTCCGTATCGATTTCTTTTCGGATAGAATGCCGGGTGACAGCCACGGTTGTTTTGACCATCGCCTTCAGTTTTTCAGCGGTTCGGATGGAACGAAACTCCTGAGTAAATGTAATGAGTACACTGATGGAAACCAATGTGCTGATGATAATAACGGCTTCTATATCATTGGTAAAATAAGAGAACACATCTAATCCGAGTAAGATCAGAATAAATGGATTTTTAAAGCACAACAGCAATTGAATATACCATGCCGGTGGCTTTTCAGACGCAATCTGATTGTTTCCATATTGATCAAGTCTATTCTTGACTTCGGATTCAGAAAGCCCTTGAGGATTTGTGGAAAACTCCTCCATCAAATCCTCTGTAAGACAAGTAGAGGCATAGATTAGGCGCTTTGAGATTTCTTTGTTCATAGTTTCGTTGTTCAATTTTTGTCTCTTTTGTTTTTTCATTTTGATTCCCTCCCATACAGAAATAAACACAAAAAAAGCTCTCCCCTGAATCGGGAGAGCTGACCTTATTTATGTTCATCCTTGCATTCGTATGTCAAATACGCATACTTAAGCAGACCCGCCCTGGCTGTAAGGGCAGATGGAAACAGAAGTATGGGAAACATACCGATGCAAAGAGAACATGGTCCTCCCTTTTCGCAGGATTTAAATTTAAACGTGCACTTCGACTACTAGGACTACCGTCCATGGATTGTTTCCCCCCTTTACACAAATAAAATACCCTCTAACAAAGCTAGAGGGCTAATGAATGCATACAAAAAAATATTCGCTCCCCTAGCCGAGTTTTGGCACTATACAACGTAAAGAGAATTATTTCTCTTAGCCACCTTATGAAAAGCCTTAATTCGGCAATCCCTGTTCTACCCATGGGCATCTTTCGATATTTCTGGGCAGTGGCCTGTGTTTGTATAGGAGCCTCACCTAACGAGGACATATTAAATTCAGTTGAATCTTAACCTTGTAAACTTCAAATTGTCAACCGCCAAATACTGGAATAATAAAATAGGAGATATATCCTATCATGTGCAGCATGTGATTTTATGTTATAAAAATGGTTTGTCATTTGCCTCTTTTGGTTGTGGATTTTTTCCTTCTATAATAAAGGAAAAAGAAGGACCCTTTCGGGTCCTTCCACTGGTTAGGCGGTGCCTGTGATATGGAATCTATAGCTTACACATTCGCAATACCTTGGTCCATCAGCCTTTACTTGTCCAGTACGGTCAAGCGCTTTGCTTATTCCCTCCGCATGCTACCCGTGCAGAGTAAGACCCTATGCGTAATTCAGATGCGTTGTCCAACGGAACCACACCTCTCTCATTGCACCGCCTAATGATATTGTGTGTAATTATCGGAATGTTATACATGATGAGAAAAAATATTTTCCCGCACAGCGTGGGATACCCCGGTATTATGGAAAAATACACTCTGTAGCGCAGCTGGTCATAAAATCGCTGTACAAGTTACTTAGGCTGAATCCGTCTTTTGTTCATCCATACACGGTCATCATTCCGATTGTCGGGAAACTTGTCTCCCTTTTTAAGTTTAACCTGTTGTGGATCCTCAATACCCATAATATGGTCTTTTACACCGACTTCGATATATACACCGTTGTTGGGAGCTGTCTCTCCGCTGTGGAACTCACTGCGTTCGCCCATCATGATTCCTCCTTCAATTATAATGACATGCTTTCTTAGGGTGTACCGAGGAGCCGGGAAACATGGCAGGGAAAGAGCGGAAGGGCATATGAGGTTGATGAATAACAGACCTATTGGGCATCGATCCCTTTACGTTCAACAAGGAAAAGAAACTTGCATCCGATCATCCGTTCTGATATATTATTATGGTGCGAGTTTACGCTCGTTCCTTGCTCCCAACATGATTGGGGGCCGAAGTCCATAAGGAGGTGAAAGATATGCGCAAATATGAAGTGATGTACATTATTCGTCCTGACATTGAGCAAGAAGCTGTTCAAGCGGCAGTCGATAAATTCCAAGGCATCATCTCCAACGGCGGAGAAATTACAAAGCACGACGTAATGGGTAAACGCCGTCTTGCGTATGAGATCAAGAAATTCCGTGATGGCGTGTTCGTTCTGGTGAACTTCAATGCAACACCTGAAGTTATTACTGAACTTGAGCGTATCATGAAGATTTCTGACGAAGTAATTCGTTATCTCATTACGAACGACGTAGCCTAAGACCGAGGGATTTTTGTAATGAATTCGTTCTAAGGAGGGGATTGGATTGTTGAACCGTGTCATTTTGATCGGCCGGCTAACCCGGGATCCGGAGCTGCGCTATACGCCAGCAGGAGTAGCGGTCACACAGTTTACGCTTGCTGTAGATCGTCCATTTACTGGACAAGGCGGGGAACGAGAGGCGGATTTTATTCCGGTCGTTACCTGGAGACAGCTTGCTGAAACGTGTGCCAACTATCTGCGCAAAGGCCGTCTGACGGCTGTGGAAGGGCGCATTCAAGTGCGGAATTACGAGAATAACGAAGGTAAACGTGTATACGTCACCGAAGTGATTGCCGATAATGTCCGTTTCTTGGAATCGAACCGAGATAGCAGCGGAGGCGGCGGAAATCGTGAGGAATCGTCGTTTGGCGGAGGAAGCAGCAACAGCGGCGGAAACCGTGGAAACAACAACAACTCGCGCAACAATCAGGATCCTTTTTCCGATGAAGGAAAACCGATCGATATTTCGGATGATGATTTGCCATTTTAATAAAGGAAGGACTGACAAAGCATGGCTTTTAAGCAAAGAGAAGGCGGAGACAACGACAAAAGACCGGCACGCCGTGGCGGCCGCAATAAGCGTCGTAAAGTTTGTTTCTTCACTGTGAATAAAATTACTCACATTGACTATAAAGATACTGATTTGCTCAAGAAGTTCATCAGCGAGCGCGGCAAAATTTTGCCACGTCGTGTGACTGGAACTAGTGCAAAATATCAGCGTGCCTTGACGATTGCGATCAAACGCTCCCGTCAAATCGCATTGCTTCCATACACTACGGAGTAGTTCTTCGTTAAGTGAGAAAAGCAGCTCAGCCTATATGGCTAGGCTGCTTTTTTTGTGTTGATCATGTATATGAATAGATGGCAGGGAGGGATTATTTGTCTACTCAGTACGGACAAATGTTCATAAAATGTAATGTTGTTGAGTAGTTCAAGAATTTATTCAAGAGAAATAATAAATGTACAAATGTCTCTTCTGAATGGACAGTGATTTTATGTGAAAAATATAACTTGAATTTTAAATACTTAAAGTGACAATAGACAGCTTGTAAAAGTCATCTGTTTATCTTCTGAAACCAGCTATTATGAATATTTCTCTCTATTAAAAAGAAAAGCCTTGATGAATAGGTGATGATGTAAGCTTGTCTTTTCCCATAAGACGTTAATCATGTGGAGATCCATGAAGTGAGGATAGTTGAAGAAAAGCGCGCTACTGTAATTGTTGAAGGATCAAAAACAAATGTCTCCTCCTAGGAAACAACATTCTCTCATGCATAATATACCTCTTTTATCCAAACGATAAGGAAAAGGAGGGATTTCTAATGTGCAGACGATTTTCAATGTCCGCTGGTATAGATGAGATAGGCAAACATTTTGAAATTAACAGGGTGATGTATTTTTATAAGAATCGTTACAATATCAGTCCGACTCAAAGTGTACCGGTGATTCTTCATGACCAAGGTGAACGGGTGCTTGATGAGTACCGATGGGGATTGGTTCCATATTGGGGCAAGGATGCGGTGAATGCAGACCTGAGTGCGGTGGATCAAAATCCGACATACCGAAAGGCAGTTGATTTACGGCGTTGCGTTATTCCGTGTAATGGCTTTTACTACTGGCGGACTGTGGGGAAAAAGAGTTACGCCGTAAGGGTAGTAATGCCGAACAATGAACTGTTTGGAGTTGCAGGTCTGTATGAAACTTGGCGGAATGCTAAAGGAGAAAAAATGAGAACCTGTACCATGCTGATGACAGGGGCTAATGTGTTCATTCGTGAATTTGAGGAGCGCATGCCGGCGATATTGTCTACAGAGAGCATGGAAACTTGGTTAAATCCTGAATGCAAAGGATTTAACAATCTGCAACCGCTGCTAAGATCGTATGATGGGTCCATGCGGATTTACCCGGTAACACCATTGGTGGCTAATGACAATCATGATCATCACCAGTGTATAGAAGAGATGGATCTCAAGCTGGCTTGGGTTAAAAATTTGTAAAGGCATAAAATGTTAAATTTCAATTGATTGTTAAGTAAAATAAAAAAAGTGCCAAACAACCCGGTGAATCGGGTTGTTTTTTTGTTATAGAGTTAAATCTAACCGTTTACTAAATGTTACATGAAAAACTTCTTAGACGAACCAACACGAATATTTGGGTTAGTCTTTATTCCCTCAATATGACCTATAATTATCATTTTAACACAGGAAAGCATGCATGCGTCAAAATAACTGCATTTCATGTTAAATAACTTAACATGAAAATCTTTATAAAAATTTATTTAATGAAAATTTGTGAAAAAATTATGAACAATACATTAAAATTTCCATATTTTCTGAAAAAAACATAAGCAAGAAATTTGACTTTAACTACATTTTGTAAACTAAAATCAACGGTTAAAAACATTTTTTTTAGAAAAAATTCGAAAAAGTAATTGACGTCACCTATTTTTACACGTATCATAACATTAATTTTACAGAGATGAAGATATTCTTAGAGACTTTGGTACTAATTGACCAATGGTATATTTTTTGGAAGATTATATACACCATTTACATCCATGCTACTGAACATCCTAGATTCACTAACCTGTAATTATTTAAGGATGATTTCTAAATTGTCCTAATAATTTATAAGTAACATTATTTTAGAAGGAGGATTAGCATGAAAAAAAGAATGTCGCTATTGCTGGTAATTATGTTATTTGCCATTTCTGTACTGGCAGCATGTTCCGGCGGCAAGGCCGAAGAGCCAAAACAAGGGGAAGAAGCAGGTCAAGAAACACCGAAAACTGAAGAGGGTAAAGACAAAGAAGAAGCACCCGCTGCAGAAGGTGAAGATCAAAGCCAGGGATATTTTGAAGCTGAAGATCCTTCAGCGAACCCTGCAACTGCAACAAGCCGTAAAGATACATTGATCATTGGTATGACATCACCTAAGGGTGTATTTAACCCATTCTACTGGCAGACAGCATATGACAGATATGTTGTAGACGCTGTATTCGATGCATGGCTCGTTCTTGCAGATGACGGTACATACGAAAACCGTCTGGCTGAGAAAATCGAAGTTTCCGAAGACAAGAAGAAGTACACATTTACACTGAAGCAAGGCGTTAAGTACACGGACGGAACTCCTGTTACTGTTAAAGACTATGCATTTGCACTGAAAGTTCTTCATGACAGCAGCTATGATGGCCAATCCGATATCCATACCGTGAATATTAAAGGCGGTAAAGAGTATTTCGAAGGTACAGCAGATGAAATCTCTGGCGTTAAGATTATTGATGATTACAACATCGAAATCGAAGTTACAGAACCAAATGCAATGACGAAAGATAACCTGGGAACGATCTATTTCTTCCCTGAATCTTACTATGGTAAGGACTACAAGCAAGGCGACCTGGAGTATATGAAAGATCTGCACGCGAAGCCAATTGGCAGCGGTCAGTATTCTGTAAAGAGTTTCAAACCAGGGCAAGAAGTAGTATTTGAAGCTAATCCGGATTACTTCCTGGGCGCACCGAAAGTTAAGAACCTTATATACAAGACTACAACAGATGAAACCAGATTGGCTATGTTTAAGTCTGGCGAAATCGATGTCGATATGGTTAGTGTAAACGCTGACTCTGTTGAGGAATTGAAATCCTATGGTTTCTTGGATGTAAACATCTTCCCAACTAATGGTTACGGATATATTGCATTGAACCACAAGGATCCTAAATTCCAAGATCAAAAAGTTCGTCAAGCTCTCGTGTATGGCTTGAACCGTGCCGAAATCGTAGAAATTATCTATGGTGAATATGGTAACGTCATTAACATTCCGCAGTCCAGCTTGTCTTGGGCTTACACACAAGATGGTATTGAAACATACGATTTCGATACAGAGAAAGCGAAACAACTTTTGGATGAAGCTGGCTGGGTTCCAGGCGCAGACGGTATCCGTGAGAAAGACGGAGTAAAGCTTGCAATCAATTTCTCCGCTACAGCTGACAACCCGGTTGTAGAAGCTTTGATTCCAGTTATGACTCAGAACTACCAAGAACTTGGTATTAAACTGTCTTCCGAAACACTGGATTTCAACGCAATCATGGATAAGAAAGACAACGGCGATTTCGATATGTTCTTCGCAGCTTGGGGCTTGACTCCAGATCCAGATTCCACTGTATATCTTACAGGCGGAGCACAGAACGATATCGGATTCTCCAACAAAGAGGTAGACAAGTATAACAAAGAAGGTCTGGCAGCTATGGAACTTGATGCACGTAAGGAAGCTTACAAGAAGATGTACCAAGAGATTAACAAAGATATTCCAGACATCTTGGTATATCAAAGACGTGATATGTGGGGTATTAACTCCAGAGTTAAAAACCTGAATATTACACCGTACAAAAACGTTGCACTTGATCTGTACAAAGTTGAATTGGAACAATAACAGCAGGATAATATGCTCAGCTCGCAAGAGCTGGGCATATCCACTTATATGCCGGGAGGAATAATATGAAGCAGTACATTATTCGGAGGCTGCTGCAGATCATCCCGACCTTGATCGGGATATCTATTCTTGTATTTGCAATATCCGCTTTGGTACCAGGTGATTATATTACGGCACAGAACAACCCGAACATGTCCGCAGAAAGAGCGGCTCAGCTTCGGGCCATTTACGGTTTAGACAAACCTCCAGTAGAGCGCTACTTTACTTGGGCCGGTAATATGTTGCAAGGTAACTTTGGAGATTCTCTACAGCACAAGCAGCCCGTTACAACAGTCATTGGCAATTATGTCTGGAACTCATTTATTATCGCCTTTTTCAGCTTGATGCTAAGCTGGATTATTGCTATTTTTGCGGGTGTATTATCTGCGAAATTCCAATATTCCTTCTTGGATAAGATGATCACATTGATCGTATTTTTGTGTATGTCGCTCCCATCTTTCTTTCTCGGACTACTTCTCATTAAGATTTTTGCCTTGGATCTCGGGTGGTTCCCTGTCGGCGGTATGACTACAGCTGGTTTGGGAGCTACAGGATGGGCATACTTTGTTGACGTTGCCAAGCATGGATTCTTGCCGATTGTCGTATTGACAATGCTGAGTACAGGCAGCTTGACTCGTTATTTCCGTACCAGCATGCTGGAAGTGATCCGTCAGGATTATATTCGTACAGCACGGGCCAAGGGATTGAAAGAGCGTACCGTCATATTTAAGCACGCGCTTCGTAATGCGCTGCTTCCGGCCATTACTCTGATGGGATTTGAACTGCCTGCACTTTTCGGTGGTGCTATCATTTTGGAGAAAATCTTTATATGGCCAGGGGTTGGACAGGTATATCTGGAATCGATCACTATGCGTGACTATCCGTTCATGCTCGGATTTACGTTGTTTACAGCTGCCCTGACACTCGTTGGTAACCTGATCTCTGATGTGTTGTACGGAATGGCTGATCCAAGAATTCGCTTAAAGTAGGAGGAGATTCATTTGTCCGTTGAGGCTGCACCAACAAAAACGAATCTACAAGTTCCTAAGAAGCAGCCGGATTCCCCATGGCGAATGGCGATTCGCCGGTTCGCACGAAACCGACTGGCTTTAATGGGACTTATTATTTTGGTATTTATGTTTTTATTATGCTTTGTTGGACCGCTATTATCGCCTTATTCACTCTATGAATATAGCGTGAAAGATAAGAACCTGGCACCAAGTGCAGAGCACTGGCTCGGCACAGATAAGCTGGGCCGTGATGTCTTGCTTCGGATGATGCTGGCAGGAAGAATTTCACTTACCGTTGGTCTGGTAGCTACTGGTATTTCCGTAGTTATCGGTTCTACACTGGGTGCACTTGCCGGTTTTTACCGCAAGGGCGTAGATACACTAATTATGCGTATCGCTGATGTTTTCTTGGCTATGCCGTCTCTCCCAATCCTCATTATCATGGGTGCGGTATTGTCTGACCTTAAGGTTGAACCGGAAAACCGTATTTATTTCCTAATGCTTATGATCGGTGTACTAGGATGGAGCAGTCTTTCAAGACTTGTGCGCGGTCAAATATTAGCGCTTCGTGAGCAGGAATTTATGCAGGCAACGGAAGCATTAGGCCTTCGGGACCGACGCAAAATTTTCCGACATCTGCTGCCGAATACAGTACCAATTATTATCGTATCCGCTACCTTGGGTGTGGCCGGAGCCATTATTTATGAGTCGGCTCTCAGCTACCTCGGGATTGGGGTTGTTCCACCAACTCCATCGTGGGGTAACATGATTTCGGCTGCTAACAATATGATTGACTTTAATAAGAGGCCGTGGCTGTGGATTCCACCAGGTATATGTATTCTTATTACCGTTGTTGCGATCAACCTGATCGGCGACGGACTTCGCGACGCACTTGACCCTAAAATGAAGAAGTAGGAGATGCGATAATGGCTAAAGAATTAGTAGAATTCCGCAATTTAAAAACGCATTTTCATACCTCCGCAGGTACCGTGAAAGCCGTTGACGATGTCAGCTTCAAGATTCGCGAAGGCGAGACGCTGTGTGTAGTTGGTGAGTCAGGCTGCGGAAAAAGTGTGACGGCTATGTCACTAATGCGTTTGATTGATGTACCTCCAGTTGGGGGAGAGATCGTATTCGAAGGTAAAGATCTTCTTAAAATGAACAAACGGGATATGAGCATGATTCGTGGTAACGAGATCGCGATGATCTTTCAGGAGCCGATGACTTCCTTGAATCCCGTATTAACGATCGGGGAGCAAATTGCCGAGCCGATCATTCTTCACCAACTGGTTGACCGTAAGGAAGCACGTAAACGTGCAATTGAACTGATTAATCTTGTCGGAATCCCTCGTGCTGAGAAAATTTATGAATCGTATCCACATGAACTCAGTGGTGGTATGCGCCAACGGATTATGATCGCGATTGCGCTCAGCTGTAATCCAAAGCTGCTCATTGCCGACGAGCCGACAACGGCACTTGATGTTACGATTCAGGCACAAATTCTGGACTTGATGCGTGATATTAAGGAAAAATTCAACACTTCTATCATGTTGATTACGCATGACCTTGGAGTCGTGGCGGAAATGGCCGATTATGTAGTTGTTATGTATGCCGGTAAAGTAATTGAAGAGGCTCCTGTTATTGAGCTGTTCCAGAACCCGAAGCATCCGTACACTAAAGGACTTTTAAAGGCCAAGCCAATCATTAACCAAAAGCAGGACCGTTTGTACTCGATACCGGGGCAAGTACCTAATCCGATTGAGCTCGGTAATAACTGCCATTTCCACGACAGATGCGAGTCTTGCATGAATATTTGTGTTGAGAAAGAACCTCCGCTTGGCATCGATCCTAACGGTCATAAGGTTGCATGCTGGCTGTACGAAGAGGAGGGGCAAGCGAAATGAGTCAAGCGTTAATTGAAGTTACTGATCTGAAGAAATATTTCCCCATTACGGGTGGTGTGTTCTCGCGGACGGTTGGAAACGTAAAAGCCGTTGACGGCGTAAGCTTTTCGATTAATCGCGGTGAGTCCTTTGGACTCGTTGGAGAATCAGGCTGTGGGAAAAGTACCATTGGTCGTACGATTCTTCGCCTGCTTGAGAAAACGGATGGACAAGTTGTTTTTAATGGCCAGGACATCCATAAATTATCTAAAGAGAAGATGCGCGCAATGCGTCCTAAAATGCAAATTGTATTTCAGGATCCGTTCAGCTCACTCAACCCGAGAATTAAGGTGGGGGATGCGATCGGAGAGGCGCTTCTCGATCACGGGCTTGTCGATCGTAAAGATTTGAAGGCTCGCGTTATTGAAACGTTGGAGATTTGCGGATTGTCCGGTTATCACTATGACCGGTTCCCGCATGAATTTTCAGGTGGGCAGCGTCAGCGGATCGGTATCGCGCGGGCATTGATCCTGAATCCGGATTTCATCGTAGCCGATGAACCGGTATCCGCACTTGACGTATCCATTCAAGCGCAGATTATTAACCTGCTGAGTGATCTCCAAAGAGAGAAACAGCTCACTTATCTGTTCATCTCTCATGATCTCAGTGTTGTAGAACACTTATGTAACCGTATCGGTGTTATGTACCTGGGGTCCATGGTAGAGATGGCAAGCAAGGAAGAATTGTTTCGGAATCCGCTTCACCCGTACACGAAAGCTCTTCTATCGGCAATTCCGGTTCCTGATCCGACATATAAGCGTGATCGAATCGTTTTGAAGGGCGATATTCCAAGCCCAGCAAATCCGCCTTCAGGTTGTAAATTCCATACCCGTTGTCCTCTTGCATCTGACTTGTGCAAACAACAGATACCGGAGTACCGTAATATGGGTGACGATCACTATGTAGCTTGTCATTATGTATAATACAACCCAAATAAATATCTATTATTAGAAAAAACGGCGATAGGGAAACCTATTCGCTGTTTTTTTAGCCTTTAACCCCTGCCTAATTCCGAGAGGCTATATATGAAAGAGTAATTATTGTAGGGCAAGGCTCCGGATTTAAGGGGCCTAGCCGGTACCGCAACAATTCTGCGTTTTGCCTCACATAGCGCCTGAAAAGGATGCACAATCGCAACAAATTGGACTTTAGCCCGCTCTCAAAATAGGCATAGTAGGATGAAATTTCTTTTGTAACAAAGGTATTGACATCATATAACTACAACTGTAGTATATAAGGCGTAGACTACAAATGTAGTGTTTATATTACTGGTAGGGTGGTGGTAAATACGAACACAGTATCTCTATCACTTCGGATATCTCAAGGGAAAAGAAAATCGAAATTCTGAAAGCAGTGGTAAAAAATAATTTGTCGAGGGGTAGCGCGGATTTTTGCATGTAACAAAAACGAGAAAATTTTTCTCTATTAAATATGTTGACATTACCAAACTACAAATGTAGGATGAGTTATAACTACATACGTAGTCTAGGGAACATAACTTTGGAGGTTACATGCATGAACCAAATACCACCGGTTACGGATGCAGAGCTGGAAATTATGCGCGTGTTATGGGCAAATCCGGATTGCCCTTCCAGCGAAGTCGTAAATCAGATGGCAGAGAAAATGGACTGGAGCCCGAACACGACGCGGACACTCCTGAATCGATTGGTGCAGAAGGAAGCAGCGGGGGCGAAGCTGGAAAAGGGTTCGAAGCGCACCCAGCTATTTTACCCCATCATCAGCGAGCAGGAATATCTACGGTCTGAAACCACATCATTTATGAAAAAGCTGTATGGCGGTGCATTAAAGCCAATGCTGGCCAATTTTTTAGAGGATAAAAAGCTAAATGCGCAGGAAATCGAGGATCTGAAGGCTTTATTTAACGAAAACTGCATAGACGGCGGGCCGGAAAAGAGAGATAGCTGATGGGTCCAACATTACATACAAGCTTGTTATCGTTTTTTGGCTGGGTGATACGCGGATCATTTATGGCCGGCATCCTGGCCCTACTTGTCCTGGCCCTGCAATTTCTATTAAAAAACAAGCTAGAAGCTAGATGGAAATATTTGATTTGGCTGCCTGTGGCGATTCGTCTGCTGCTTCCTTGGGCGCCGGAATCTTCGCTTAGCCTGTACAATGTTTTGTCTCTGGAGGCTATAGCGCCAGGAATTCATCAGAAAACCCAAGATCCCTTGGTTTGGAAAGAAGCGATGAGAGCAAGCGAGGATGCGATTGATGGGGAGCGCTCTCCAAACCCGGAAACAAGCGGAACTTCGGAAATACCTGCTCTATCTCATGAATCGGGAACCGTGCAGGAGCGCGGCTTCTGGTGGAATAAGATCAAGCAACTGGGATTTACCAATGGGCTGATGCTGGTATGGCTTGCGGGGGTATTGTTTCTTGCTGCGAAAACGGTATACGATCACCTTCGATTGAAACAAGCCCTGCGTGCAGGCCGATCCATCGAAACGCCATTTTTATCGGCAGTGTTTCAAGAGACGAAGCAGCTATTGGGCATAAATAGTAAAGTACGGTTTGTAGCATCGGAACGGATTCCCGGACCTGCCGTAGTCGGTTTTCGTGAACCTGCGGTCGTCATTTCGCCAAGACTGCTCGTCACGTTGAGGAAGGAGCAGCTTCAATATATTCTGGCGCATGAGTTCGCACATATTCAGCGGCGGGATGTGGCCGTGAATTGGATGATACACATCATCCTTATTCTCCACTGGTTTAATCCATTGATATGGCTTGCCGCACGTAAAGCAAGACAGGCCCAGGAGATGGCCTGCGATGCATGCGTATTGGACCGGATGAGCCCGCAGCAAAATAGGGCATACGGACAAACAATTATTCATGTGCTGGAGCATTTTTCAGGCAGCCATCATCAACCGGGGCTTGCCGGCTTGTCCGCGACACATAAAGAAATGAAAAGGAGACTTATAATGATTAAACAATTCAACAAAAAATCCTATCGTCTGTCCATTTTGGGGTTGGGAATGATTCTCGCGCTTGGCAGCGTGACGTTGGTGAACGCTAAGGAAAGCAACGCCGCGAGCATACCGCAAAAGGCTTCCGTGCAAGCAGAGCAGGATTCAAAAGCTGCTGAGGCTACGCAAGATCAGCAGCAACCAGAGAAGAAGAAGATTCAGCTCGACCAAACGGTAGCCGCAAAGCTGCAAAAAGTGTTAAAGCAAGTAGCAGGGAAAGAGGTCAAGTTACAGGATGTTGGCGAGTTCAGTTATGATGCCGTCGACACGGAGTTTGCGGAAGTTGAATCGGTAGACGGACAATATGGAATCTCCTTTGATACTAAAGACGTTAAGTATATAACTGTTAGCGAGAAGCTCCCACTCGATAAAATCAGTAAAAAGGATCAGGAAATGGCCCTTCAAGAGCTGAAAAAGCTGTATCCAAACATAACCTACGCATTTGACAAAGAAGTGATCATGTATCGACACTATGATGACAAGAATGCTAAATTAAGCGATCGTGTAACGTATGCGTTGACTGGAAAGAACTTTACCGTTCAACTAAGTAACGACTTCTCGCAAAACAAAACTGATTTACGTGCAAGCAAGATAGTCATGGAATTTGACGACGCGAACGAAATTGAATCGCAAGTGCCAAAAACGGTCTTGAATCAAGACGCTAATTTCAAAGGGGCTACACTTAGAGAAGTGAAGTGGGATAATCAATCTAATAATTACCGCTTCGTCAATCACCACACGACCAAAAAGGGCACCTTGGTAGAAGAAACGGTAATAAGACCTACATTGGCCAACTAAAACGTGCTGTCCTTGACGTCTGGGGATAAAGCGGAAACCGGGGGATGGAATTAGACGCCTAAGAAGCCATCGCGGATCAGCATGCCGCGGTAACCATAAGGAGCTAGCCGCCGAAGGGATTCCGGCGGTTTCTGCTTCGAGGGCTGAGTAAAGTGAGCTTGGAGGTCGGATGGGTTTCGCTTGTACATAATTTGCTGAAAAAAACGGCAACAAACCGAAAAGCAAGAAATGGCGGTGCGAGGATCACATCCTGAGCACCGCCATTTCTTAAATTGACATCGCTGTTTTTTTAGAAATAAGTATAAACATCGGAGTAAATTGCATCCTTATCACGCAAAAAAACAGCTAAATGCGGTCTGTCTTCTTTGAGTTACGTCGATATATGTTTTTTCTTAAAAAAAATTGAAAAAATTGCAGACCAAACAGCCGTTTCATACGTCTAATATTATGGAGGGCTTACATATGAAAAAACGCTGGTTATGGTATGTGATGGGTGTGCTTATTATGATCCCAATAGGTTTGGTCATTGCAGCGAATACAGAACGAGTCGGTATTAAACCGGAAGTGGAAGCCAAGGCGGTTGTTCTGATGGATTTAAATACAGGTCGTATTCTATTCAGTCAAAATGGTGATGTGCCTCTGCCTCCAGCAAGTATGTCAAAATTGATGACCGAGCTGATCATTTTGGATAAAATTAAAGATGGAACCCATAGTTGGGATGAAATGGTGAGAATTAGCGAGTATGCAAGCAATGTGGGCGGAGTACGGTTATCTCTGAACGAAGGAGAGGAGCTTACTGTACGTGAGTTGTTCCAAAGCATGGCTTTATACTCCGCTAATGACGCGGCAGTAGCGCTCGCTGAACATTTTGCCGGCTCAGAGGGTGATTTTGTTAGACAAATGAATCTTAAAGCGAAGGAACTTCAGCTTTCAAATCAAACCTGCTTCGTTAACGCATCAGGCTTGGAAAACGGCGATAAAGGATCTGACCGGAAGCTGGACCTTAGAGGAGAGACCCGCATGACAGCCGCAGATACGGCAAAACTTGCGGCTCATCTGATCAACAGTCATCCTGATATTTTGAATACATCAAGCAAGACACAGATGAAGCTGAAGGGCCGGGATCTGTATTTGAGTACAACGAATTGGATGCTCCCTTCTCTCGCGGGTCCTTATTCGTATGAAGGGACAGACGGTCTAAAAACAGGGTATACGGAGAATGCTGGTTATTGCTTCACCGGAACGGCAGAAAAAGGCGGGAGCCGCCTCATAGCCGTTGTCCTGGGGACCAAAAGTAAGGAAGCGCGATTTGTAGAAACCCGAAAGTTATTTGATTATGGATTTTCCAAAACATTAACTCTGAAAGAGCGGCTGAATGATTGGTTCCATGAACGGGTACCTTCGGCTGCTTTTTCTTCGTTAAATTGGATAGATAAACTCTTTTAATATGGGCCTCACATAATTGGTAGTTTTATAGAACTGTTGACTTGGACTTCACACAGAGCGTACCTCTGGTTTACAATAGACCATATGCTGCTACTGCCCTGCGTTAAAAAACAGGGCTTCGGTCATGCGTCAATAGTGCGCATAGGCGTTTAATAAGGAAAGGAGGCGAGCCAAACAGCAGCAGATACTTCCGCTATCTTTGGTTTATCTCATACAAATACGTTTTTTATTTTATAAAAAAGAAGGAATTTATCCCATGAAGAGGAAAATATTATATATTACCCTTGCTGCAGTTGTGTTGATAGGTGGCTTGGGTTATCTATTTCGGGCACAGCTCGCGGTAGTGGCATTTGATTTGTTTATGTCGGAGAAGGTAGAAAGCTCGCTGCAAAAGACGTACAAACCGCTGCATAGCGATCAAACGCCTGAGCCTGTAGTCCTTCAGAGTGAGCCGTTTAGTATCATGCTACTAGGTAGTGACCAGCGCGAGGATGAACCTGCCCGTTCCGATACAATGATATTGGCGGTGGTACGTCCTAAAGAATCCAACGTATTGCTAGTTTCCATTCCTCGTGATACGTACGTGGATATTATCGGCAAAGATAAGAAGGATAAGATTACGCATGCCTTTGCTTTTGGCGGTCATCAGATGGCTAAAGATACGATGGAGGCCTTCCTTGATGAAGAAATCGACTATTATGCGTCAATCAATTTTCAAGGCTTGAAGGATGTTGTCGACGCGATGGGCGGTGTAGAGCTGCCGATTGGTAAGGATATTGTAAACAAAGGGAAAGACCACGAGAAATTCACCGTGGAAGCCAACAAACCGATTTATTCGGGTGAGGAAGCGCTGAATTACGTACGGTACCGGGAAGACAGTGACTTTAACCGGACGAAGCGTCAGCAGGTGTTCCTGGATGCGGCAGCCAAGCGGCTAATGCAGATCGACCAGATTGGTAAGGTGCCTGAATTGATTGACATCATGGGTGAAAACTTTCAAACGGATATGCAGCCCAAGTTCATTATTGACCTAGCTAAGCAGTTGTTAACCGGAGGTAAACCGGAAATGACCAGCTTTACGATTATGGGTGAAGGTATGAGATTAAATGGGGTTTACTACAATGATGCCGATGATGAAGACGTTACGGAAGCACGGCAGATGATTGATAACTGGATGAATCCAGCAACCCCTGAAGATCAGCTGATGAAGCCAGAGAAGTCTGAGAATACAGAGAAGTAGAGTAAGACGATATACTGAATATACTATAAACCCCGGAATCCCCGATCGGACATAGTATCAAATCTCAATCAGCAGTCCGGATTGTCTGGCTGCTGATTTTGTGTCCTTCATGAAACAGTTATCGTCTGTTTACGTATGTATTTATAAAGCGCTTGCAAAAGTGCTCATGAAGTACATGTCTTGCAGCATAGCTATCTAATGACACATCATTATTTTATTGACGGGCCTCACGTTTACGCTCATAAGGAGGATTCATAACTATGAATATCGCGTTTTTTTTGCTGCCGAAACAGGAAGTCATCTGTTTAACGATGGATTCCACATTGCGGCAGACGCTAGAGCGGATGGAATATCATCGTTATACTGCCGTGCCGGTATTGGATAAGAACGGACAGTATGCCGGTACGGTGACAGAGGGCGACCTATTGTGGCACATGAAAAACTCGGATGGAAAAATTACATTTGAGAGTGCATCGAAATTTTTTCTTAAAGACGTTCCGCTTCGTATGGATATCAAACCTGTATCCATTGAGGCAAATATGGAGGATTTGATCAACCTGGCCAAGGTACAGAACTTCGTACCCGTTGTAGACGATATGAACCGGTTTATCGGCATCGTTAGACGGAGCCAAATTATTGAATACTGTGAGAAATTTGTATCCAGAGAGGAAACATTGGAGTCTCACGGGGCATCCTAAGACATGATTGTCTGCCGGTTATCAAATCACAGGCCTGCCGTCGCTTTATTTGCGAAGCAGGCCTGTTCTGCCTTTAGGCTTGGGACGGCCCTGCCGCCGGGCCCTGATGTGTGGGGAACAGGCTTTTATGCTATAATGGAGAATAAAGCTTTTTTCAGGGAGAGATGGGACTTGTCAAACATGCCGAAGGATTTGGATGTGGCTAAACGCGCCAAGGTAATTGAGTGGCTTAAGACCGAAGTGGTTGATAACGTATCCCGATTGTTCAAAGCGCTGTGGGAGGGAAGCACAGCAAAAGTGGGCGACAGCTTGGCCAGCTTGATGATGAGTTCCTACATACTAGGCCGTAGACTTGGCATGTCATATCGGGATTTAGATGATCTCTTGATTGAAAAGTTGAAAAAGCATAAGCAAGAAGGACATCAGTTGGAAGATTGGTATCAGGATATTTCCACGCTAGAAGAACATTTGCGTAAGAGGTGAACACATGAAACAGCGTTGGACAACGGTAGTTTGGAGCGTTATTTATTTGCTTCTGCTGCTTTCTCTACTTACACCATTTTCGATTGTAACCGCATTTCTTCTGATTCTGCCGGTTGCAATTCTCTTCACGGTACTAAATGTAAAATCGTTTATTCTTCACCTGGCACCCGTCTGGCTAATGGTAGCCTTGATTCATCCAGTATACGCGATGCTCGCGGCTTATTTCTTGGTTCCGGGACTCGTTATGGGGTATTGGTACCGGAAGCGGGCTCCAGCCATGCGCGTCCTGAAATACGGTATGGCAGCCATGCTATTGGAAATGCTTCTGCTGCTAATGATCGGGACAGCGTTTTTCCAGCTTAACCTGTCAGAATATGTGGATGAAATTGTACAGGTGACGACAGCACCATTAGAACAGATGGGAGTTAACGGCGGACTGGCCGGTCAGATGGCATGGACCCCAGAACATACAGACGCTTTAAGTGAGAGAACGATGCGCATGGTTCCTTTTGCGTTAATTATTAGCTCTTTCTTGATGACGGTTGTGACGCATGCTTTGGCCCGCCCAATTCTGAATAGTATGGGTATCTCGGTACCTGCACTGAAGAAGGCACGTGAGTGGATGCTGCCCCGTTCTTTGATCTGGTATTATTTGATCGTTTGGATTATGAGTGTAGCCAGCAAGGATTCCGGCAGCGGCTTTGTAGAGATGATTGTGATAAATGCCATGCCTTTGCTACAGATTTGCTTCATGATTCAGGCACTCGGATTTTTCTTTTATCTTACACATGAGAAGAAATGGCATCCGGTTGTTCCGTTTCTTGCGGCTATCCCGATTGTGTTGTTCCCGCCGATGATCATCCTCGGTATTTTGGACCTGGCGTTCCCACTGCGGCAGTCAATAAGTAAAAAAAATGGATAGGGTGATTAGTCATGCCTAAATTTCTGCAGAAACGCTGGCACGGCTATCATACCGTCTGGGCGTTTGCGCTGGTGCTATTGCTTGTTATTTTTCTGTCTTTTTATAATACTTGGCTCGGTATCATCGGTCTGCTGCTTGCAATTTTAAGCGGCTATGCGATGCTGAAGGCAGAGATGAAGTTCCGCAGTGACCTTGTGGAGTATATTGGCGATCTATCGTTTCGTATACGACGAGTCGAGGGCGAGGCAGTCAGTGTTCTTCCATTCGGAATTGTGCTGTACAGTGAGGATAAGACGGTAGAGTGGCATAATCAGTTCGTTGTGAATATGTTCCCTCATCAAACATTGGTGGGTTTGCCGCTTAATGAGCTGTTCCCCAAGCTTACGGATGCTATGCGGGAAAAGAAGGATTCCAGAGAGGGATGTCCGAAGGAATTGCGGCTCGAGCTATGCCATGATGAAAAGTATTATGAGGCTACCGTTATACCGGAAGAGAGACTTATTTACCTGGATGAGATCACGGAGCTTGTCGTACTGCGTCAGCGTTATGAGGATGAGCGGCTTGCCCTTGGTATTTTGATGATGGATAACGTTGATGAAGCGGCTCAGGGGATGGATGATCAGCAGCGTACCGCGCTCTTGGCTAAGGTGAGCAGTGAAGTCACGGATTGGGCTCGTGAGTTCAATATTTATCTACGGAGACTTTCCTCTGAGCGTTTCCTGATGATGCTGAACAAGAAATCTCTGGATGCTCTTGAGAACAGCAGGTTTCTTATTCTCGATGAAGTCCGGGAAATGACTGCTGATCTGAAAGTGCCGCTGACACTAAGTGTAGGGCTTGCTTTTGGTTCGGAAGATGTAACAGAGCTTGGCCAGCTGGCCCAGTCAAGTCTTGACATGGCTCTCGGACGCGGAGGTGATCAGGCGGCAGTAAAGGCCGGTCAGCGGCTGTCTTTCTATGGTGGAAAGTCAAACGCTGTAGAGAAGCGAACCCGGGTTCGTGCACGTGTGATTTCACATGCGCTGCGTGATCTGATGCAGGAGAGCGACCGTGTTATCATCATGGGACACAAAATGCCAGATATGGATGTCATCGGAGCTTCGATCGGGGTGCTGAAAGCAGCCCAGCTGTATAAGGTGGAGGCCCATATTGTTCTGGAAGGAATAAATCCTTCGGTACAGCGGATTATGAATGAGGTCCGTAAGGATGAAAATCTGATGAGCCGGTTTATCTCACCGGAGCAGGCGATGCAGATGCTAACCCAGCATACGCTGCTCGTTGTGGTCGATACCCATAAAGCATCGATGACGATGGAGCCACGGCTTGTGAAGCAGGCTAGCCGGGTCGTTGTTATTGATCATCACCGCCGTGGTGAGGAATTTATTAACGACGCCGTATTGGTGTACCTGGAGCCATATGCTTCATCAGCCTGTGAGTTGGTGACAGAAGTGCTTCAGTATATTCATGACCGGGTGTCGTTGTCTCCGCTGGAAGCTACGGCTCTTCTTGCCGGGATCACAGTAGATACGAAGCATTATGCACTGCATACCGGATCGCGAACGTTTGAGGCAGCAGGGTTTTTAAGACGTCATGGTGCGGACACCGCGATGATCCAACGGGTGTTAAAAGAAGATCTGACAGAATTTATAGCTAAGGCTGAGATCGTAAAACATGCTAGAATGGTATATGGGCACGTCGCGCTCGCAGTGACGCATAAAGGTGAACAAATACCTCAGCTGCTCATTGCACAGGCAGCAGATATGCTGCTGAATATGACAGATGTTCAGGCTTCCTTTGTCATCGGGCAACGGTCGGATGGTCAGATTGGAATCAGTGCGCGGTCCATGGGCCGCATGAACGTCCAGGTCGTTATGGAACGGCTTGGTGGTGGCGGTCACCTAACGAACGCCGCAGTACAGCTGGATATGACGATTGAGGAAGCAGAAGACGCACTGCTGGAAGTACTGGCGGACATTGAAGCGAAAGAGGGGTTATTCGAATGAAAGTCATTTTTATTAAGGATATGAAGGGCCAAGGCAAGAAAGGCCAAGTTAAAGAGGTATCAGAAGGCTATGCAGCGAATTTCTTGTTTCCGCGCGGGGTAGCTCGTCCTGCTACCGAGGGCAATATGAAAACGTTGGAGCAGCAAAATGCATCCGAGCAAAAGCGTAAGCAGCAGGAGAAGGAAGAAGCTGTCGCTCTCGGTAAACAGCTTGAGGAAATGACCGTAACCGTGAAAGCGAAGTCCGGTGAAGGCGGGCGACTGTTTGGTGCCATTACAAGCAAGCAGATCGCAGAAACATTAGCTGCACAAAAGATCAAGATCGATAAACGCAAAATTGAATTGAGTGAGCCGATTCGTCATCTGGGTGTGACGCAAGTACCCGTGAAGCTCCACCCTGAGGTCAAAGCGACACTCAAGGTTCAAATTACGGAGGAGTAGAATGGGCGGAGAACTCTATTTCGATCGGATACCTCCCCAGAACCTCGAAGCGGAGCAGGCGGTGCTTGGTGCTGTACTGCTGCAAAGCGAGGCGCTGATTACAGCGATGGAGCGGGTGCAGACCGAGGATTTCTACGATAAGACGCACCAGATGATCTACGAAGTAATGGTGCAGCTTGGAGAAGAGAACCAGCCGATCGATCTGGTGACACTCACTTCCCGGCTTCAAGATAAAGGCGAGCTTGAGGAAATCGGCGGCGTAAGTTATTTGGCCAAATTGGCCCATGCCGTACCCACAGCTGCTAACGTAGATTATTACGCACAGATTATCGAAGAGAAATCCATGCTTCGTCGTCTGATCCGCACGGCAACCCAGATTGTAAGTGAAGGATATACCGGGGGCGAAGATGTATCCGGTATGCTGAGTGAGGCCGAACGGCGGATTTTGGAAATATCCAACCGCCGAACAGGCAGCGGGTTTATTGCAATCCGTGATGTGCTGATGGAAGTGTTTGAGAAGGTTGAGGGTCTTTACCAAAACCAAGGGAATACGACAGGGATTCCATCAGGATTCGTAGATCTGGACAAGATGACGAGCGGATTTCAGCGCAATGACTTGATCATTGTAGCGGCCCGTCCGTCGGTTGGTAAAACGGCGTTCGCGTTGAACATTGCCCAAAACGTAGCCATCCGGGCTAAAGAGACCGTAGCCATCTTCAGTCTGGAGATGTCCGCGCCTCAGCTGGTGCAGCGTATGATCTGTGCCGAGGCGAACCTCGACGCAGGGGTAATGCGTAACGGTGACTTCAAGGGTGATGAGGATTGGTCTAAGTTGACGATGGGCATTGCCGCCTTGTCAGAAGCGGAGATTTATATTGACGATACGCCAGGCGTAACTGTAGCGGATATCCGCGCCAAATGTCGCCGTCTCAAGAAGGAGAAGGGACTTGGTATGATTCTCATCGACTACCTGCAGCTCATTCACGGGCGCGGTAAGGCTGGTGAGAATCGGCAGCAGGAGGTATCGGAAATTTCCCGTACCTTGAAGCAGATTGCGCGTGAGTTAGAAGTGCCGGTTATTGCACTGTCACAGCTCAGCCGGGGTGTGGAACAGCGTCAGGATAAACGTCCGATGATGAGTGACTTGCGGGAATCCGGTTCGATCGAGCAGGATGCCGATATCGTCGCGTTTCTGTATCGGGATGATTACTATAATCAGGAAACAGAGAAGAAGAATATCATCGAGATTATTATTGCCAAGCAGCGTAACGGGCCGGTAGGTACGGTAGAGCTGGTGTTCTTGAAGAACTTTAACAAGTTCGTCAATTATGAACGAACGCATGCCGATGCCTTTGCCGGTTAGAACGTCCGGATTACTCATTTTCATAGTACCATGACTTAAGATAGATATATTCCTGTCGCAAGTCGTCCTAATTCCGAACAATCGTACATGTATATGTGCGATTGTTCGTTTTTGTATTTGACTTTAAAAAAGGGGGCTGTTACACTAATATTGCTGCCTCAGGGTGGGAAATGTATGACAGTAAACAGCAATTTGAAGGCAAAGTGAGACAATATAAGGTGGTTTCTTAAATCACCGAGCGGAGGAATGAATATGTCAACGGTAGTCGTTGTGGGAACACAATGGGGAGATGAAGGAAAAGGGAAGATCACGGATTATTTGGCGGAGAGCGCTGACGTGGTGGCCCGCTACCAGGGCGGTAATAACGCCGGCCATACCATTCTGATTGACGGTAAAAAGTTCAAACTCAGCTTAATTCCATCCGGAGTATTTTATAAAGACAAGACTTGTGTGATCGGTAACGGTATGGTTATTAACCCGGCCGCACTTATTGAAGAGATTAAATACATTCATGATAATGGATTTAGCACTGACAATTTGGTCATCAGTGACCGTGCGCATGTTATCATGCCTTACCATACGGTACTCGATGCACTTGAGGAAGATCGTAAAGGCCCTAACAAGATCGGTACAACCCGCAAAGGTATCGGCCCTTGCTACATGGATAAAGCGGCACGGAATGGTATCCGAATTGCTGACTTGATGGATGCTGAGGAATTCGAGCTGAAGCTGCGTCACATGATGAAAGAGAAAAATGACGTGATCAAGCAAATGTACGGCGGTGAAGAGCTGGATGTCGAAGAAACGCTGACTCAGTATCTTGCTTATGCTGAAGAAATCCGCCGTTATGTGCGCGATACTTCCGTTATTCTTAATGATGCAATCGATGCGGATAAAAAAGTGTTGTTCGAAGGCGCGCAAGGCGTAATGCTGGACATCGATCAAGGTACGTATCCGTTCGTTACATCTTCGAACCCTTCCGCCGGCGGTGTATGTATCGGTTCTGGTGTTGGACCCTCAAAGATCCAGCAGGTGATCGGCGTCGCTAAATCCTACACCACGCGTGTCGGAGACGGCCCATTCCCGACAGAGCTGAATAACGAGATCGGCAATTATATCCGTGAAAAAGGTCATGAGTACGGTACAGTGACTGGGCGTGCACGCCGTGTGGGCTGGTTCGACAGCGTCGTTGTACGTCATGCCCGTCGTGTAAGTGGGATTACAGGTTTGTCTCTGAACTCACTTGACGTACTGAGCGGTCTGGAAACTGTGAAGATTTGCACAGCTTACAAATACCGCGGTGAGGAAATTACACATTACCCGGCAAGCCTGAAAATGCTGGCTGAGTGCGAAGCAGTATATGAAGAGCTGCCAGGCTGGAATGAGGATATTACCGGTGCGAAGACACTGGAGGATCTGCCAGAGAATACCCGTCGTTATGTAGAGCGTGTATCTGAACTGACAGGGATTCCGATTGCGATCTTTTCCGTAGGACGGAACCGCGAACAGACAAACCAGGTCCTTCCGATTTACGAATAAGCAAGGGCTGACCGCCGCCATGCAACACCATAGGGTCTAATCGGAGTTTCACGTGGTGCGGTAAAGTAATAGAATGGATATGTTTTTTTAAAGCCTGCCAAGGGAATTGGCAGGCTTCTCTTTTTAGATGAGATCCTGTGTCGAGGGGAAATAGAGGAATTTATCCCAGCACATGGAGAATGTATCCCTTGGGAAAAAGTAGTATAGGAAATATAATGTAGTATATAACTCCGTTTGAGGGTGATTATTTGAAAGCGCTTAACCCAGTTACTTTCTATATATCACACCTGGGCTGTAAGACGGGGAGCAATACCAATCACAGACGCTGCAAGCGGTTCAGGCTAACATGTTTACGATGGATTTGGGGATCCCACGGAAAGCCGCTTGCCGTTGTGTATAACGATCCATGCTGTAGATTCAGAACAAGCCGATCTTCTTATGCTCAAGAAGACCGGCTTGTTTTATTCATTATATAGGCTTCTCGGAAAGCTTGCCGTCCTCGATGTAGACGACACGGTCGCACAAATCAAGCATACGCTTATCATGGGTGACCATAACAGCAGCCTTCTGGCGCAGCTTTACTTCATCGGCCAGCATCTGAACGACAGTCCGTCCGCGTTCTGAGTCCAGACTCGCTGTAGGCTCGTCTGCCAGAATAAGCTCCGGATCATTCATCCATGCCCGGGCAATGGCCACACGTTGGCGCTCCCCGCCCGATAGGCTTTCTGGATAATGATCCGTGCGGTGCGAAAGACCGAGCCTTTTTAAAAGATCATCAGCTCTTTCCTCACTCTTGCGTCTAGGTTTCCCCGCCAGCTTTGGAATGAGCAGCAGTTGGTCTCGAACAGTCAAATAAGGAATCAAGTTTGAAGACTGAAAAATAAATCCGATATTGTCCAGCCTAATTTTGTTCATCTGTTTGGACGACAACTTGCCCACTTCCTTGTTTCCAATCATAATCCGGCCATTTGTGGGCGATAGGAGTGCCCCCGCAATCGATAGAAAGGTGCTCTTCCCGGAGCCGGAAGGGCCGACCACCGCTACGAACTCGCCTGCCTTCACCTGCAGTGAAACATCATCTAGAACCTTAACGGAAGTATCCCCGTCTCCAAACTCTTTGCTTACATGGTCGAGTATCAGTTTATCACCCATTATGCAGCCCTCCCGATCGCTTCGATAGCATCAATTTTGACAACCCGATAAAGTGACAACAGAGAACCGATGAGAGACACGAACAGGAACAGCCCAGCCGAACCGAGCACTAAGGACGGTGATAGATCAAACGGGATACTGTTGCCGATTAGAGCCGCTACACCGTAGGTAAGGGCAATACTGATGATCAGACTGACAACCGAAAGGAGCATAACCTGTAAAATCAGATTTCTGGCCAAGTAAGCGGATTGGGCTCCGATAGCCTTGAGCACGCCGAATTGGTTCATTTTTTGAATGGTAATGACATAGAAGAATACAGCGAGCACAAAGGCGGCAATGATATACAGAAATACGATCATCATCATGAGCGACCCTTGTTCTTCTTTATAGCCCGGAATTCCTTGCAGGGCCTGGTCTTTACTAATGACATCAATGTCCGGAACCTGCTGGACCAGCTGGTCGGCCTGATCCGAACTTGCACTCAATGCAATGGCGTTAAAGAACATCCCGCGACCTGAGTCCGAGTTGTGAATAGATTCCCAGCCCTTATAGTTCATATGAAGAACCGGCGCGTGGCTAAAGGACTGACCTTCGGTAAAACCAACGATAGTAAAGGCTTTGCCGGAAGCTTGATCGATGATCTGGTCACCCAGCTTGAAATCCTCTTCCTTCAAGGAGCGATCGGCCAGCACCTCGTCAGCTTTTGTTTGGCTGATCATCGAGCCTTCCACCACGGTAGGTGCCAGCATCTGCTCCGTATCGATAGCAAAAAATGCGGCATCCACCTTCGAGGTAGAGTTGCTTCGCGTCAGTGTAGTCATCTGGACACCTAACGGGGTAGCCGATTGTTCACCGGTATGCTCCCTGATATCGTTCCAATCCTGCTCGGTCAAAACCGAGCGGTTTAGACGCTGGTCAGATTCCTTTTGTACGACGAGATAGTCAGCCTTCATATTTTGGATCGAGGATGCATTATCTGATGCTAGCCCTTGGGCCAGACCGGTTACAAACAGAACGAGCCAGGCGATCAGGACCATGATAAACCCGATTAATAAATATCGCAGCTTCGAATGTTTGAGCTCACGCACAGCAAGAAACATGGTTGCTTCATCTCCATTCCTGTAGATATGGCCAAATTATCTTTGGCTATGGCTACAGTATAGGAATCCAATGTGAACGGAGCATGAACGGAGCCTGAGCAACGTATTAAACAGCGGGAAGAAGCACACGGAACGTTGTTCCTTTGCCTAATTGACTCGTAACTTCAATGGAACCGCGATGCAGGTCGATAATTTTTTGGGTGATGGACAGTCCGAGACCTGTGCTGGTTTCTTTCCTGTCGCGGGCGGTATCCGCTTTATAGAACCGGTTGAAAATATGCGGTAAATCCGATTCTGCTATGCCGATGCCTGTATCTGATATTTCAATGCAGCACATATCGTCTAGGCGTGAAATGCGTAAAGAGATCGATCCGCCTGAATCGGTAAACTTCACACTGTTTGTAATGAGATTGGTCCACACCTGGTGCAGCAACTGTTGATCGCCATGTATGAAAAGTGACGGCAGCTCCATATCAATAGCTAAATCCTTGCTGCGCCAGCTCCATTCCGTAACGAGCAGCACCTGTTTGATCTGGGCGGCCAGATCAAAAGTTGATTTCTCTAAGATGTGTTCTTCTTTATCCAGTGAAGCCAGCATAAGCAGCTGTTTGCTCAGTTGGGACATTCGCCGGCTCTCTTCCTCAATAATCGATAAATAACGGTTTCGCTGTTCCTCTGAGAGGTTCTTCGTCTGCAGAGTCTGAGAAAATCCCTGAATAGAAGCAAGCGGCGACTGGATCTCGTGCGAAACGTTAGACACAAATTCCTGTCTCATCTGCTCCAACTGCTCCAGTCCTTTGGCCATATGAGAGAAGTGGGTAGACAGTTTACCGATTTCATCCCGCCGTTTGACGTTCAGCTTCAGATTGTATTTGCCTTGGGATATTTGTTTAGTAGCATCCGTCAGATGTACGATCGGCTTGACGATGTGACGGGTAATAATACCGACGAGCAGTATGCTCAGCAGAATGGAAATAATCATAATAATCGAGAAAAAGATGCGCATCTCGCCGAACTGGACCATCACATCCGGTCTGAGAAAGAGGGCGTGGGTGACCCCGTCAATTACGATAGGGACACCGATCGAGTTCATCAGATCATTATCAAAAAATCCGGTAATGAACAGTTTGGATGGAAAGTTCAGAATCCCGTGATAAGTTTCGCCGCTTACGACCTCCTTAATCACCTCTGGCTCTAGTGAATTACGACTAAACTCTCCGCCATAAAACATTTCGTGTCCATCACCGTCCGCAAGAACTATCTGATAACCCAGTTTTCCGACGTGAGTTAGATAATCTTCAATACCAACCTCGGGATTATGCTTGTAAAAATTTTCGATATCATAGGCCATATCCGTAATTTTCTGGTCATTATAAGCCTTCAAATTGTATTGGTAATACATATTGGACAAAAGAAATGCAAATACGCTGCTTAGCACCATAATGCAGATCGTTGTAACGACGATTCTGGAATAGAGAGTCTTCACGTGGTACCAACCTCCAGCTTATACCCGACCCCCCGCACTGTGCGGATACTAAAGTCTCTGCTTCGATCCGCGAATCGTTCTCTCAGCCGTTTAATATGCACATCAACCGTACGGTCGTCGCCGTCAAAATCCGAGCCCCAAATAAGCTGGATCAGCTCATCGCGTGTAAATGTGCGATCCGGATAGCTTGCGAGCTGAGAGAGCAGATCGAATTCCTTCATCGGCAACATCAGTACTTTACCGTGGCCGTATACCTCATAGCTTTTCCGGTCGATGACGGTATCGTGAAGATGGATTTTGTCGGCACTGACCATCTGATAGCGGCGCAGAAGCGCCTTGATGCGGAACAACAATTCCTTTGGTTCAAAGGGCTTGGTTACATAATCGTCGGTCCCGACGGCAAAGCCCTTTTCCTTATCGAGGAGCTGGTCCTTGGCTGTAAGTAAAATCACCGGAAAATCGTAGTCATTTCGGATTTCCTCGGTAAGCTGATATCCATCCTTATTCGGCATCATCACATCGACAACGGCCAGATGAATTTGTTCTTTGACAAGACAGGCTGAGGCTTCTTCTCCGTCGGCTGCCTCATATACAGAATAGCCTTCAAGCTGAAGGTGATATCGTAATAATTCCCGGATGTGAGGATCGTCATCTGCGATTAAAATGTGAACCATGGCTGGATAGCCCCCTAGAATGGTATGTATGGATAATTATAATCATCATAGCACGAGCCTAGTTTGGCCCAAAACCATATAAAGCATAAGGGATTCTGTAGAAAAGTGTTATAAAAATGTTGAAGAGAGGACATTTTAAGAGGTTGAACCTTCGGCATGCCGTCCATACTGGATAAAGTAGGTAAATGATGACCATGTCATTTCGGAACATGCATGAGAAGGAGGCAGAGCACATGAAGCTGATGAAATGGCTGCTTAAAATCAGTCTTACGGCAGTGCTTATAAGTACACTAACAATTCTGACCACAGGTATTGTTGTGAATAGCTATCTTCAATCGGTACTGGCGAGCTTTAATATCCAGTTGGAGGCTCAGCCGATGGGAGTAGGAGGCATCATGAAAAATTTACTCGGGTTTAACGGTTCAAGTGGACAGGACAAGGTAGACACAGGTACAAAAGGCACTGTGGAGAATAATTCGGCTGGAGGCCAAAATAACGACGCAGCATCCGGCTCATCGAGTACGCAGGAGGAGGACCGCTCCTCGTCAGAAGGAAGTTCTAAGCAGGATAACGATACGGAAGGGACGAATTCTGGAGCGACCGGAGGAGCTTCTGATGACAGCAATGAGAATGGCGATGACCGGGCGATAGAGGGGGAAGCTCCACCGGAAGATTCTCTGCCAGTAATGGGACGAAGTGCGGGTGAATCGGCAGCCGGTCAAGGGGATCAGCAGTTAGTAATGACCCCAGATGAAATGGTTGATAAGAAAAGCAGTCTTAGCACGAAAGAGAAAGAAGAGATTTTTACACTGTTGATGAGCAAGCTGCCGCAGGCGGAGATGCAAAAAATATCCGAAGCCATGGAAGACGGATTGACAGCCTCCGAGCTGGATGAGATCGAGAATGGCATTTCCAAATATTTGAGCAAAGACGAGTTTGAGAAATTGATGACCATGCTTCAAAAATAGGCTGTAGCTGCTTGCAGGCTTAGGTTTGTCACTGTTTTGTCATTCGAAAAAAATAACAAAATGAGGAATATGAATCAAACCCGCGTCCTGCGCGGGTTTTTTCTGCGAGCTGGAGACTTGATCAGACTGTAAAAGCTATGTTAAAGTTAACTGGTGTTGAAAAGGTTAAGATTTTGAAACCTTTTGACGAATCATAATATGATGATTTATACAAGATATGGTAAAAATATTGTCCGTTCGTCGTATACCTACATAAAAACTGGTTTGCACATAAGGACATAGGACTGAAAAAGGAGAAGAACATGAAAGGTTTTAAAAATACGAGGTGGTATAACAGCATCAAGCAAAGTCTTAACGCTGGCCGTTCCGCCAAGGATAACGAAAACTCCAGACATGAATCCGACGTTCAGGCTGATACAAAGCAAAAAGGATGGATTTCGTCCCGCAAGTGGGTCTTGATCCCAGCAGGTGCAGTGCTTGTTGCAGGATCGGTCTTTTTCGCCGGACGCGAATATGTAAACGCAAATACATTGCCGTTCTATCACGTATATGTAAACGGGCAGAATATAGGCACCATCGAGGATGATGAACAGCTAGACAAGCTGTTTGAAACGAAACAGAAGTATTATCAGGAGAAATACCCGGATACCATGATGGTTCTGCATACCGACGGTATCACAACGAAAGCAGACCGGGATTATAAGCCGGTTGTGAAGAGTGAGGAAACGCTGGCGAAGCTGGATGGTATGCTGAAGGCGTACGCGCGCGGGGTAGAACTGAAAGTTAACGGTGAAACGGTTGCTATTGTCAAGGATCAGAAGGCCGCCCAGGCTGCAGTTCAAGCGGCTAAGGAAAAGTATGCTCCGGCAGAAGCAGCTGTAAAGACCGGAAAACCTGTAATTAAGCAAACCTCGGCTTCCGCAGGAAAGAAAAGTTCGACTGAAAGCGACAGCGTAAAGTCTGTTGAGATTAAAGAAGATATTACCGTTTCTTATACGAAGACGGATCCGAATAAAGTGCTGGATGTTGAGGGTGCTGCTGAGGCACTGACCAGCACCAAAGAGGAACCCGTTATTTATACAGTGATAGAAGGAGATACGATCTCTTCGATCGCACAGTCACATAACATGAAGCGTGCTGAGGTTATGGCGCTTAATCCGGGATTGGAGGAGAAATACCTTCAGATCGGATCAGAGCTTGAGCTGAGCAGACCCGTCGCTCCGTTGACAGTTCGCACGGTCGAAACAGTAACGGAGAAGATGGCCAGCAAACCTGAGACCATTGTTCGCAAAAGCGATGAGCTGCCGTTGGGTAAACGTAAAGTAGTTCGCTCCGGACGTGACGGAGTGAAGACGGTCGACTATGTGGTGACTAAGGAGAACGGCGAGATTGTCTCCAAGCAGTGGACAGGCCAACAGGTTGTACAGCCTGCTCTGCCTGAGGTTGTATATAAAGGAACCAAAGCTCCAGAGAAGAAAAAGGTAGTAACTCCAGCAACCCCATCAGCGACGGTATCCGAGAGTTCGGGTCGTATGTTTGCATGGCCGGTCAGCGGTGCGCGCATTACTAGCTCGTATGGTCAGCGTTGGGGTCGTACCCATGAAGGTACGGACATGGTTGGCGGTCGTACAATTATGGCCGCAGCCGGCGGCACGGTCGTATTCGCCGGATACCAGGGCAGTTACGGTAACGCCGTCATCGTTGATCACGGCAATGGTTATCAGACGCTGTACGGTCATATGAGCAGCATCTCTGTCCGTAACGGACAATCGGTCGGACAAGGCAGCACGCTGGGCATTATGGGCAGCACGGGCCGCTCGACTGGGGTTCATCTCCATTTCGAAATTCGTAAAAATGGAGTTCAGCAAAACCCGATGAAATATTTATAATCCTATGTTATACTGGGTTTATCAATGACGACATAAGCCATTATTGGTTCATATATCATAAATAACATGGCCGCTCCTTCACGGGGCGGCCATGTTATTGTTTCGGGAGTCTATTGCGACGCTAGGCAGATGTGCCGGAACGCTAGGTATGATAAAATAGAACGAAGATCGTTCAAGTGAAGGTATGAGGTGAGAAGTTATATGCAGGGAACCATTCTGGTGGTGGATGACGAACAGCCCATCGCCGATATTTTGAAGTTTAATCTTGAAAAAGAGGGCTATGAGGTTATTTGCGCATTTGACGGAATCAGTGCCGTAGAACTTGCGCTCTCGAAGCGTCCTGACCTGATGCTGCTCGATCTGATGCTGCCAGGTAAAGACGGAATGGACGTGTGCCGTGAGGTACGTGCCGCGAACTTGCATATCCCGATCATCATGCTGACTGCGAAGGATGGAGAGATCGATAAAGTACTGGGTCTTGAGCTCGGTGCAGACGATTATGTAACCAAGCCGTTCAGCACGCGTGAGCTGTTGGCGCGGGTCAAAGCGCAAATGCGGCGTCAGCACAAGAGTGACAGTCTGGCGGATGCGAGCGGGTCCGCAGATGCAGAAGCCAAGCAGGGGCTTCGTTTGTTTGAGCTGTTTATTGATACAGACATGTATATGGTATATAAAAGCGGGGAAGCGCTCGATCTGACGCACCGCGAATATGAGCTCGTCTATTATTTGGCCAAAAATGCCGGCAAGGTGATGACTCGTGAGCATCTGCTGCAGGCGGTATGGGGCTTTGAATACTTCGGAGATGTACGCACGGTCGATGTGACGATTCGCCGGCTGCGAGAGAAGATCGAAGAGAATCCGAGTAAGCCGGAGTATATTTTGACCCGGCGAGGGCTTGGCTATTTGATGCGAAGTTCCAAAAACGGAGGCTTGTAATGAAGTGGCTGTCCTTCTTTCGGACAATTCAGGCGAAGGTCATCATCATTTATGTGCTGCTGATTCTCATCGCCATGCAGCTGATTGGCGTCTATTTTGTGAGTGCCATGAAGAACTCGTTAACGAGTAATTTTACGACAGATTTACAGGGGCGTGCGGAGCTGATGTCGGTGCTTGCGGCCAAGACGCTGGCTGGCGAAGTGGACTCGGATGAGGACCGGAATGAGAGCCTACAAGTCATGGTCAACAATCTGTTCAACATGAACGGGGCTGAGATTCAGGTTCTGGATGCTACGGGCAAGGTACTGATAACGTCAATGCTGTCGCACTCAGACTATGTAAACAAAAAAAACACACAGACGGTCGTCAGCCGGGCGCTTCAGGGCATTGTCGATAACGAGGAATATATTATTGACGACGATGGAACTCGCAAAAAAGTGGTAGCAAAGCCTGTCATCCATAACGATAAAATTGTCGGTGCCATCTATATCGTAGCAAGTATGAGTGAGCTGTATGCGACCATGGAGCGGATTAACAGCATATTTATTTCAGGTATCTTGTTGGCTCTTGGTCTGACCGCGGTACTCGGGGTCATTTTGTCCCATACGATTACCCATCCGATCAAGGAATTGACCCGCCATGCAAGGGCGGTAGCAGAAGGTCGATTTACAGAGAAGGCGCCGGTATTCGGAAGCGATGAGATTGGCCAGCTGAGCCAAACGTTCAATTACATGACTAGCCGACTGCGTGAGGCTTTGTCGCAGAATGAAGAAGAGAAGGAAAAGCTCGCATCCATTCTCACTAACATGAGTGACGGAGTTATTGCGACGGACGAAGCAGGGCGGGTTATCTTGATGAACCGCCGTGCTGGGCAGATGCTTGGCGTGGAAGGGGAGGAACTGGCAGGCCGGGAAATTGTCTCACTGCTTGGATTGGAGGAGTTGGAAGCCGAGTCTCTGGTTCGCGGTGGCAGCGATTCGAAGCTGCTGGATATTACACCTCGCGAAGGCGGGCAGCCATTCATGATGCGAGTAACGTTTACGCCCATTCATCGGCGGGAGATTGGCATCACTGGTACGATTGCCGTACTGCAAGACGTTACGGAGCAGGAGAAGCTGGAGGCCTCACGTCGGGAATTCGTAGCGAACGTGTCGCATGAACTCCGGACGCCGCTGACAACGATCAAGAGTTACACCGAGGCACTGGAAGATGGAGCGCTGGAAGACAAGCAGCTGGCGCCACGTTTTGTCGGTGTCATCCAAAATGAGACAGGCCGGATGATCCGACTGGTCACCGATCTGCTTCATCTGTCGCGCTTCGACTCCAAGGAAGCTGCGATGCGCAAACAGCCGGTGGACATTGTGGAGATGCTCGAGGATGTAGAGGACCGGTTCTCTTTTCAAATGCAGCAGAAAAATGTGCATACAGTCATTGATGCGAGACCGGCTGTATCCGTCGCCATGCTTGACCGGGACGGAATCGACCAGGTGCTCGACAATCTAATTTCGAACGCACTTAAATATACGCCAGACGGCGGCACAATTACGATGGAGGCTGATGTGACAGAGGACGGTATGTTGTCTCTGTCTGTAGCAGATACCGGAATTGGCATACCGAAAAAGGATCTGGACCGGATATTCGAAAGGTTTTACCGAGTGGATAAGGCCCGAACCCGGTATATGGGCGGCACTGGACTCGGTTTGTCCATTGCCCGGGAAATTGTAAGGGTACATGGTGGGTCTATATATTTACAGTCAGAGCTCGAAAAAGGCACGAAGGTAACCTTCACGCTGCCTCTGAATGAGGAAGGGAGGGAGACAACGTGAAGGAACGATTAAAAACCGCGCTGCTGCTTGTGTTAGTACTGAGTAGTCTGGTACAAAGTTATTTTCTTATTTACCGTCTCCCTGGCAGCGGCTCTGTTGTGAAGTCCGAGAATTCTTACATCAAGACGGAAGATATGGGGCCGGAAGCAAAGGCGGAGAATCTGATTTATCCGAAAAAAATGATTATTCATCTTGGTGAGGATAAGCATACGGTATTCTATCCTGGTCAAATGTTCTATGATCTTGTCAATAACCGGCTGAAGGGCCGGACGTTCGAAAGTTTTCAGCGCCGGACGTTGAACAATATGGACTGGTCCAAGCTTCGTGCCAGCAGTAAGGGCATTGAACTGAGCTTTGGTTCCGGTATACCGGTGACACTTCTTCAAAAAGTGATGCAGATTACGCCAGACTCACTGTTCGAAGGGGAAAGCATCCACAAAATGTGGTTGTACAGCATAGAAGGAGAACCTAAGGTGCATGCGCTGTTCTTCAGCACGGAGGGGGATGTCGTCTACGAGGCCGCCCAAGCTGACTTGACGGTACAAGACATTCATCAGCTTGTCGATTTCGGATTGGACTGGGTCCCGTACACCATGCAGGAAGGAACATCGTTCTATATGCCGGAGGAACCGTTTGATATGGTAAGTCTGGAGATGCCAATCGGGATGTACACGGTGGAGCAGATGCAGCGGAGCTTATTTTTTGATCCGAGCATTACACGGAATATCCGGGAGCGGGACGGTTCTGAAATTTATACGGACAGCAAACGCAGCTTGCAGGTCGATCAAGGGCAGAACTGGATGAGTTACACAGATCCGGCTGCGCCGCCATCGGGTGAAAGCAGCCCCGGCAAGGATGTGCTGTCAGCGATTGATTTTGTGAACCAGCATGGTGGTTGGAACGGCAGCTACCGGTTAAGCCAATCCGAGGATAACGAAGACCGGACGTTGGTAGAGTTCCAACAGTATCACCGGGGTTATCCGATTCTGAATACACTTGGTTTCAATTACGGTATCATGAAGCTGGAGCTGCAGAAGGGCACGGTAACCTCTTATGAGCGTTCACTGCTGTACGTAAAAACAGAAGAACAGAAGAAAAAAATCGTGAAGCTGCCTGCAGGAGATGAGCTGCGGGAGAAGCTGGACAAGCTGCCTGATAGCATGAAGATTGTGGATCTGGAACCGGCCTATTTGCCGTTCGTAAACGAGAATGGATTGCGGCTTAAGCCGGTATGGGCCGTTCAGCTTCTGAACGGAAGTATGCAGGTGCTGGAATAGATAAAACGTGAAGGAGGGAAGTACATGGATTGGGGACGGGCCAAAAATGTGTTAATCTATGCGTTTTTGCTGCTGAATCTGGTGCTGGGTTACCAGTTGTGGATCGACTATCGGGAGCAGATAGGCTCCAGTCTGGACTTCACCTCCTTGTCTGAAAGTACGCAGAGGGTTATGGAAGAGAATCGGATTCAGGTACTGAGCCCGATTCCGCCGGAGACACCGCAGCTGCCGAAGATCGCTTATACGTATAGTGTCGGGGCGCAAGGCAAGCCGGTCAAGCTGAACCAGCCGGTTGACACCAAGCTGATCTATTCGGATCAAAAGGAGCTGCAGACCGCACTGGCCGGACAAATTCCGAACCTGAACCAGTTCCGTCATGATCCGCTGTCAGATAAAGAAAACGCCTTTGTGTTCCGTCCGCTGGTAAACGGGGAATGGCCGTTGTTTAATGTCGAGTTGGAGCTGTTCTATGAGAGTCAAAAGATAGAGTATTACCGTAAGCCGGTGCTAGAAATTCAATCCACTAGCGAAGTGGAGGAACAAAAGGTATTGTCTGCATCCAAGGCACTTGGAACGATTATTGAACGGAATTTCATTCCGCCGAAGTCGGTGGTCAAGGATATACAGCTCGGTTATTATGGGCAGATGTTTAACACAGATGTGGAGCTGGCGGCACCGGCATGGCGGTTTACGCTGGATAATGGAGAAATGATATACGTTCAGGGGATTAGTGGAGATGTGTTCACACCCAAGACGGATAAAATAAAGGAGTAACGGACCTATGGGGATATCTTTTACCGTGCTGTCGAGCGGCTCGACGGGCAACGCAACAGTTGTCCGTAACGGGGATACGACACTTCTAATTGATGCCGGGCTGAGTGCGCGGCGGATTGACGAACTGTTGAAGGAACGGGACATGTCCGGGGAAGAAATTGACGGGATTCTGGTCACACACGAGCATTCCGATCATATTAAAGGACTTGGAGCGGTAGCACGTAAGTACAATCTGCCGATTTACGCCAATGAGAAGACATGGGAAGCGATAAACCGGTCTGTCGGCAAAATTGCAGACGAGAATCGGATTGTACTGGATAGCCATGAGGTGAAGGATTTCGGGACGCTACGTGTGGAGCCTTTTGAAATCTCCCATGACGCAGCCGCGCCAGTGGGTTATTGTTTCTATGACGGAGACGAGAAGCTGGGTGTAGCGACAGATCTCGGTTATGTGAGCGACAAGGTGAAAAAAGCGATTGAAGGCTCGGATGTGTTGGTCCTTGAGGCTAATCACGACATTGAGATGCTACGTATGGGACGGTATCCGTGGAACACCAAACGCCGGATTCTCGGCGACATGGGTCACTTATCAAATGTGTCGGCCGGTGATGCCCTCAGCGAGCTGCTGACTGGAGATACCAAGCGTGCATATTTGGCCCACCTCAGTCGGGATCACAACATGATGGATTTGGCCAAAATGACGGTGCGCGATACGATGGAAGATAACGGATGCTTTTTCAAAGACAGCGAATTTAAATTGTGTGACACCTACTATGACCGCTCTACTCCTTGGGACAGGCTGAAAGATTAGGCAGGGGATATCCTGTGCAGGCCTGGCGTTCATATATATTGCAAAACAACCTCAGCCTGAACACGGTCTGTCTTCGTTTACGAAGATCAAAACACGTTCATGTGCGTTAATCTATACGCTTGGATACGATGGATGCGACATGAATTGATTCAACTCTTCGGCTTTGTGCTCTACCTCTTCGCGGGTCAGGAGGCCTTTGTCGATCAGTAATTCGATGATCGTGCTTAGGGCGAGGGTATTGCGGTAATGCTCGTCCATTAAATCCCCTAGTTTTGCTGCCATATGTACGATGTCCATAGCCGTACCTGGGCTATAACGTTCCACGATTTATTCCTCCTTTTATGAATCATGCGGAAGCATAATAAGTCCATTTGCAGGATCATACTTCAGCTTCTCCAACCACCTTAATTTTCCTTTTAATTTACCCATAATAGATGACTTGAACCCCCGTCATTATGTTACAATGAACGAAGGACGCGGGTCACAATCTATGAATCTGGCAGTCTCTCATTCGCCATTCATAGAGGCTTGTTTCTATTGTAGTCCCTATTGTGGAAAATCATTCTCGTTTTTCGCAAAAAAATTGTTTTTTTCAAGAGATAAGAAAGAATAAACATCGGATTAGAGTGCATCCTTCTTATGCATATTGATCAAATTAGGCGTTTATAGTACTTGGCATGGTGGTATAAATAGGTATGGAATTTTTAGATTTTTAAATAATTATGGGTGATAAGGTGCTTAACTCACCGTTAAGTGCAACTTTTTTGGTTACATAAGTGTTTATAACTATATAGGGTGTTTACAATTGAACCTCGGTTATGGCCTTGGGCCATGGTGGGACCTGGAGAGTGGATTAATGGGTCCCGAAGGTGAGGGTTGTTATATGGGCAAGATGATCAGTCGGAAATAACGAGAGTTCTCGAGCTGCAATGGTGTCTTGGCGTGTAACGACAAAGGGGAGAGGGATCGCAATGGGATTGTTTAAAGATGATTTTTATTCGACGAAAGTATCCAGACGCAGTAAAAAGACGAGCGAGGACCGTCCTGGGCGGGTCAAGTGGCGTTCAAGCCGCCGGCGTAGAAGTCTGTCTACTTTTCAGATCTCAGCGATCAGTTCGGTGTGCAGTGCGCTAATCGCCGTTCTTTTGTTCAGTCTGCTGACGGGACATCCGTCCACTTCGTCGAGAATAGCAATAATGAATGGCCAGCCGATTGCACAGACTGAGGGCGATCCGTATGAGCGGCTGGTGAATGCGGCAGCGAAGGTTCGCCCTGCGGTCGTTAGTGTCGTTACTCATAAGGATCCGAAGCCAATCACTTCGGAAGAGCAAGATAGCAGTGAGTTGGAAGAAGGCATCATCCCTGAAGAAGGTGACATGCCGGAAGAACTGCCTGAGGATTTCGATTTAGGCGAAGATTTTGACTTTGACTTTGGTGATGACTTCGGCGGCGGTTTGGATGAATCGAAATTGGGATCTGGCGTTATTTTCAAAAAAATTGAGGGTAAGGCTTACGTCATTACGAATAACCACGTCATTGAAGGTGCCGATTCGCTTGAAGTGGTAACCGTGAAAGGGGATACCAAAGAAGCAACGCTTGTCGGAACAGACCGCGTTAGCGATCTTGCTGTATTGTCGATCGACAGCAAAGGTATTGGTGAAGTAGCAGAGCTTGGTGACTCCTCCAAGCTGCGTCTGGGTGAGATGGTCTTTGCGATTGGTAATCCACTTGGTCTTGGCGATACGCTGACATCGGGAATTATCAGCTATACAAACCGGGTTATCCCCGTATCGCTGAACCAGGATGGTGTGTTCGACTGGGAGGCCGAGGTAATCCAGACGGATGCGGCGATTAATGAAGGCAACAGCGGCGGCGCACTGGTAGATCTAAACGGTAAAGTGATCGGGATTAACACGATGAAGATTGCCGATAAGGGCGTAGAGGGGCTTGGCTTTGCGATTCCTACCAACGATGTGACTGAAATCGTGAAGGAACTGATGTTGAACGGGAAGATCGCGCGTCCTTATCTTGGCGTGTATACCATAGACCTTAGCAATCCTTATGTTCCGATGAGCAAGCAGGAAATGAAGGATCTGAAGCTGCCGAAGACGGTCACGGAAGGTGTTATTGTGCTCGATGCTCTGGGACCGGCAAAGGAAGCGGGCCTCAAGCTGAATGACGTCATTACGAAGTTCAACGGCAAGCCGATTCATACAACGCTGGATTTGCGTAAATTCCTCTATAAGCAAACGAAGATCGGCGACGATCTGAACGTGACTTTTTATCGCGGCGGGAAGGAACAGAGCTTGAAGGTGCCACTGGAAGAGAAGCCAGGGGAATAAAAGGAAGGGTGCACAGGGAAAATGCAGGAATCCTGCGGATTCTTGGCTGTTTCGACAAAAGCATTTCTTTTTTTCACGTAGTGTGGTAGAACAGAATAGTGGCCATACTTTTAAGATCAGAGGACATGGTGCATAACAGGATGCGAAAGACAGAAAGGATGCTTATTAAATGTACGTCGTATGCAAGGAACATGTGGAGCTAGCGATCGAGAATTTCGTGGATGAATATGAGGATGCCCCGGATATTGTCGATTTGAAGGAGACGGAGTTCTCGGACTGGGACCCACCGGTGAAGTGCGCGGAGTGCGAGAAGCATGCGGAATATTTGATTGTGTGAGAATATTTTATTATTGAATAGATGAAACGGATGAGGAAGCGTGATGATTTCACGCTCAAGAAAAGAGTCACTCAGTGAAGAGTGACTCTTTTTCTATCCATAGAGCCAGCTGAACAATGTTAGCGACTCTCGATCTATTACTTAGGCTACAGCCTAGATTTAATATAGGATAGCTCTCTTTCTAAAAGCGTAACCCTGTAGTTTAGCTGCTCCACATTAGCGGTACCTGTACTTGCACGACCGGATAGGGCTTGGGTTAACTCGTCGACCTGTGCTTGTAATGACGTAATAGTTGTAATAAAAATATCATAATCATTGATTATAGTATCGAGGTACTCGTTGACTTCATCCATTTCATAGCCTTTTACGAATGTACCTACTACTCGAAATTCTTTCTCATTTATCTCGATCGGGCTTAGAGATATATTGTCCAACATCGAATCAACTCCATTCCATTACTTGTTTCACTTAATCCTAGTTCATCATCCTTGTAAGTATTTGTCAATGGCTTTGTTATGTCCATCCGCACGGAGATGGGCTTAGAAGATAGACTCGGTGAAAAATTATGTTAGAATGAACGTCATAACAGCAGAGTTAAGGAGCGGTAGCGCTATGAATATACAGATTGTAAGTGTTGGCAAGTTGAAGGAGAAGTATCTGGTGCAGGGTATCCAGGAATACGCAAAGCGTCTCGGGCCGTACGTGAAGTTCCAGATGCTTGAGGTGCCGGATGAGAAGGCGCCCGAGAATATGAGTGAGGCGGAGATGCGCCAAGTGCAGGAGCGGGAGGGTGCGGGCATTCTTAGCCACATTAAGCAGGACACCCACGTCATCGCCCTGGCCATCGGCGGCCAGTTGTGGTCCAGCGAGGACCTGGCTGCACATATCAATAAGCTTGGCACCTATGGGACAAGCACCATCGCTTTTGTGATCGGCGGCTCTAACGGGCTGTCTGAGGAAGTATTGAAGCGAGCCCAGACCAAGCTGAGCTTCGGGCGAATGACGCTGCCGCACCAGCTGATGCGGCTGGTGCTGGTGGAGCAAATCTACCGTGCGGTTAAGATTAATCGGGGGGAACCGTACCATAAATAGGGCGAAAAATTATTTCTGGGCAAAGTTCTCGCTTTGGTGGTTCGGGATTTTTCTTCTTCCCAATCAAAATAAGCTGACATCGATATTTGTCGATGTCAGCCCCATTGTACGTGGCTCTATTGCGGCTTCAGCTATTTCTCGCATCCGTCAAAAATGGATTGAATCTCTTCTAGGCTAACGTCTTCTACTTGAGAGGTTATCAACCATACACTCCCAAATGGATCAACCACTCTTCCCACTCGTTCCCCGCATGCCATGGTTGTTGCGTGGCGATTTTTCATTTTAGATTCAGATCAGAGGCCTGAGTAGTTACCCATATTATTTATTTTCCGTTTTTAAAACCCAATAGTCTCTCAGTTGAGTAAGATCTTCAGAGAGTGCAAAACGATAGAGTTTATTAGAGTCAGTTGTGACATCAAAGGTATGATCAACTACTGCGAATGCATCAGCAGATATATACTGATAGGTTATGGATTTAATTGGTTCAGCGATATAGCCTTTTTTGGTGATGAAATTTTCGACTTTTGCATATGCGTCATCAAGAGTAAATTCTTTAATTCCCGTATCGAGTCGTTCAGATATCAGTTTATCCGTTGAAGGTGTATCAATCTCAATATCTAGGTTAGGACCACCCGTGCATTTGATGCGAATGAGTTCACCTGTACCTCCATCGATCTCAACTAACAAACGATAAGAGGATGTAATGCCTACCTGAGCCCACCACTGAGAACGATTTTTACTACTTTCAGGAGAATAAGACATTTCAAGCGTTTGATTATCAAGTTTTTCGCCAAAAAATTTAAATATTTCTTGGGCGGCTATTTCAGCAGCTTCTTGTAAAGATAAATCTTTTGAACTAGGTGCTTTACTTAGAGTATGAGGGGAATAGATCGCCTGATAATTAGCTTTTACATAGCCAGTAGGGATTTGTTCATTCACTATGTAGGAAGGTTTAGAGATATTGTAAGTAGTAGGGACCTTGTCTTTAGTTCCTAGTTCACTAGCAACTGCGACTTGTGTGAGTATCAGGGAAGAGACCCCTATGAAAGTAATGAGTTTAAAACCTTTAAAACTGTTTTTTACAACATTTCTTGAATGTAATGATTTTCGAGACATTTTGTTGTCCTCCTTATTATTTGTAGTTGATGACAATGCAAGAATAATAAAAAGATATATAGGTTGTATCATAAAGTTATTATAGAGTTGTAAAAAAAAGAATATTATCAATATTTGAGTATTCATGCGAGATAATAAGGTGTATTTTAGAAAAGAATAGTACATCTAGTGGTTTAATATGATGGGGTGAAAACATGGCAGATATCCTAGTAGTAGAAGATGAAAAGGCAATTAATGAATTAATAAGGAGAAACCTAAGTTTGGTAGGGCATACCTGCGATTTGGCTATGGATGGTGAGACAGCCGTAGAAATAATCAAAAATAAAAGTTTTGATTTAATTATATTAGACATTATGTTACCTGAAATGGATGGATTTGAGGTATTGGAACAAGCAAAAGATATGCCTACTATTCTTTTAACGGCTAGAAGAAGCGTAGAGGATCGGGTAAAGGGGCTTGTCATGGGTGCAGATGATTATCTGACAAAACCCTTTGAAATGTTAGAGCTGTTGGCAAGAGTAGAAGCGATATTAAGACGAACCAAGAAGGATGAAGATACATTTGCAATAGATGATGTCAGGGTTGAATTACATAGTAGAAGGCTTTTTTTGAAGGATAATGCAGTTGAATGTACACCTAAGGAATTTGAGCTATTAGAGGTACTTATAAAAAATAGAAATATTGCTTTATCTAGAGAGAAGATTTTAGAGTTGGTATGGGGATATGAATATATGGGAGAAACAAGGACGGTAGATGTTCATATTCAGAAGCTAAGAAAAAAGTTGGGGTTGGAGAAAAGAATTGTAACCGTGTATAAGCTAGGTTATCGGCTAGAGGTGTAGGATGAAAAATAAAACCTACATATGGACACTGGTATTATTTTTACTGATTATTAATGTTGGGATTATGATGTTTAGTATTGTGAATACAAAACATAACCTTTCAGGCCTGAAGGGGAGCTATCTAAGAGAGCAAAATTTTTTAGTGAATAGTATGACGAAAGACATCGTGGCTATGAAAAATAAAGGCTATGAAACAGACACTGCTATTGCTCATTCTTATGATTCGTATGCGATGCAATATGAAGTTCAAAGAATTTATTTGCAGATGTATAAAGATAAAGCGAGGATATATTCCAGTTTACCTATAGAAGTAACATTAAGTGATAAAGAAATGCATGAAGAAAAAGAAACAACAGAGATAACTGTTGTGACACTAAATGGAAGTAAATACATGCAAATATCTGGGTACTTACCAGAGCCGTATAGCCAATATGCATTAGTCTATTATGCAGACATAACAGATACAGTAAATGAGTGGCAAAAGATGAATAACTCATTATTTATTACAGGTATCATATTTTCAGGAGTTTTAAGTATATGCTTGTATATTTTATTAGAATATCTTTTTGAACCACTTGAAAGAATTTCATCTATTTCAAATCAGATTGCCAATGGTGAATACAAAGAAAAGCTAGAGATTAGGGGTGGCGAAGAAATAGCAAAGGTTGTACAAAGTTTTAATACGATGGCGGATAAAATTCAGTTCCAGATGGAAGAGCTTGAGAATCATGCGAGAGAAAAGCAGAGATTGATCGATGATTTGGCACATGAATTAAGAACTCCATTAACTGCAATCTATGGATATGCTGAATATATGCAGAAGACGCATTTAAGTGAGGAAGATAAGTATGCTGCAACCGATTATATTTTATCAGAGAGTAAAAGGTTGAAAAATATTTCGGAAAGTTTATTGGAACTGGTCATCATACGAGAAGAAAAAGAAATAGAAATGGTACAAATTGAAATAGAGCAGTTGTTTACAAAAATTCATCAAACCGAAAATATTAAGCTCAAGGAAAAAGGAATAGAGTTCGTATATTACAACGAGTTGAAGAAGATAGAGGGAAATGAAGATTTAATAGAAAGTATGGTTTTGAACTTAGTAGACAATGCAATAAACGCATGCAGCACAGAAGGTAAAATTACGATGCGAGCTTATGTTGAACAAGAGAAGAAAATTATTGAAGTCGAAGATAACGGAAAGGGAATGACAGAGAAGCAGCTCCTTCAGGTGACAGAAGCATTTTATAGAATAGATAAGGCAAGGAGTAGAAAAGAAGGAGGGACTGGATTGGGACTCGCATTATGTGCGCAGATTGCTAAGAAGCATCATGCAGAGTTATCTTTTTCTTCAATACCTAATGAGAAAACAGTTGTAAAGGTAACTTTTTAAGAATGTTAACTTAAAAGATGCTAAGAACCTTACTTTAGGAAGAGCTAGCCCTGACAAGCGCCTAATCCAAAAGGATGATCATTAGAGGTAGAATATATGGACGAAGACGAGGAGGAGCCTCCGGCTTGGGCACTGAACTTGCTCCAGAACCTGGGGAGATATGTATTTAGCAGTGGGCATGTGTTCGCTTCCGGTGATCATATGGATGCCAATGGTCCAATCTGGCTTGGGTCCGACACAAAGCTGACCGCGCTTGCTTATATAGATGATCCGCAGCTTCCTGCCGTAGATACACCGACCGGGCGAGTTGAATTTGTGCAAATGGTCGGCATTACCGCGGATGAACTGGAGACGATGAAAACCTGAAGTACGCTAGGAATGCTATCCAATTTGATACGGCAGGGACGGATAGTTACGAAAGGTGAATGAACTGGTTCCTTTTGAAAATTGCAAGGGAAATTCCCAAAGTGAGTCTAAGGGTATCATCCGACGATTATGAGGAGGACGTGCTAGCAACGCACTGGTGACTATGAAAGGGCGCTCAATCGGGTGCCTTTTTCATTTCGCCCTATAGATGATAAGCTGAACCGTACCATAAGTAGGTCGGAATTTTTTTTGAATAATAAATTTAATCCAATCGTAAGGATGATCTGCATATGAAAATTTTATTAGTCGAAGATGATAAGACGATCGCATCGGGTCTGGAATATTCGCTGCAGCAAGATGGTTTTCCAACCGTTCTCTGCCATGATGTCGCCTCAGCCAAAAAGGTGCTCGCCGAAGACATCGATCAGTTCGCTTTATGCTTGTTCGATTTACAGCTTCCGGACGGAAGCGGCTATGAATTGTGTAAGATGGTGAAAGAGCGGCGAGACATTCCGGTCATCTTCTTAACGGTAATCGACGATGAGGTCAATGTCGTTATGGGGCTTGACATGGGAGCCGACGATTATATTACAAAACCTTTTCGAGTTCGTGAGCTGCTCTCCCGGATCAAGTCCGTCTTGCGGAGATACCAGAAGCCGTCCCACACCAGAGCGATCATAGACATCGACAATGTCCGAATCAATACGCTGGAAGGCAAAGTACATAAAAACGGCGCCGAAATTTCATTGACCGCCTTAGAGTATCGCTTATTGCTGATCTTCGGCAGCCACATTGGACAGGTTCTCACAAGGAATCAGCTTCTAGAGCAAATCTGGGACGTGGCTGGCGACTTCGTGAACGACAATACGTTAACGGTTTATATCAAAAGGCTGAGGGAAAAGCTGGAGGATGATCCAGGGCATCCGACATTGATCAAAACGGTACGCGGTTTAGGCTATAAGGTCGGTGATTAGATGCTGCGGAATCGAGAAATTCAGATTTTATTGCTCATCATGGGCTCGGTCAGCTTAACGGCGATCGTTGCCGCTGCTTTCATTTCGTCTGTCGCGACGGCGTTCGTTACCATTCTATCCATTCTGCTTATTGGCTGCAGTTTATTATTCACGAGATGGAGATATCGCGAGCTTGCGAATCTGTCCGTCTATTTGCGGGAAATTAGCAACGGCAATGATTCCCTTGACGTTCGCGATAATCAAGAAGGCGAGCTTAGCATTTTAAAGAATGATATTTACAAAGTGACGCTCATGCTATCGGAGCACCGGTCGCTATTGCAGCGGGACAAAATTCAACTGACGGATGCCATCTCCGATATTTCGCATCAGCTCAAAACGCCGCTCACCTCCATGACAGTCATGGCGGATCTGCTAAGCGCCCCTGACCTGCCTCCGGCCAAAAGAACGGAGTTCACCCACCATATTCGCATCCAGCTTGAACGCATCGATTGGCTTGTTTCTTCCCTTTTAAAGCTATCGAAAATGGACGCGAAGACCATCCAATTCAAAAAAGATCGAATACCTATGAAAAACCTAATCCAAAAGGCATTAGAGCCGGTTATGATTCCGATGGATATTAAGGGACAGACGGTTTCCATCGCGGGGGATGACAACGTCTCTTTTGTCGGCGATTTCAATTGGACTGCTGAAGCGGTTATCAATATTTTGAAAAACGGAGTGGAGCATACGCCTGAAGGCGGTGAGATCGCCATCACATTCTTCGAAAATGCATTATTTACGGAAATCGTCATTGCCGACAACGGAAAAGGCATTCCGAAAGAAGATTTGCCTTATATTTTCAAACGTTTCTACAAAGGAAAGAATGCTAGCGAAGGGAGCATCGGCATAGGGCTTGCGATGGCTCACAGCATCATTGCCAGCCAGAACGGCGTGATCGATGTGACGAGCGACAGCGGGAAGGGTACGCAGTTCCGGATTAAATTTTATAAGCAGGTGATTTAGCGGCACCCCGTAAGTGACTGAATTGTCACCTCCATCGTCACTTGATAGTCATTTTGGACAGATAAAATGATATTCATCAGATGAACGATGGAGGTAAGACAATGCATTTGAAGCAACACCGTAAGATTATTTTTGCCCTCACGATAGGCTACACCCTTTTTATTCTTTATTTTTTGTTCTTCGCTTTCGGCAGAGTAGGTAAAGTAGATCACAACAACGAGTATACCTTTATTTTTTTACCGGACGATTTTTTTCGGGTGCCAGGCCTATCCGATCTTCTGCATCCTACGTTGATGGATTTTGTGGGTTTTGGGAACATCGCAGCCTTCATTCCTTTTGGCATCTTGATCCCGTTGTTATATCGAACCAACTTTGTTCGCTTTATGACTTTGTTCATCCTATCTATTCTCGTGCTGGAGACCATACAGGCACTAACCTTGCTCGGCAGCTTCGACATGAACGACGTCATCCAGAACGCATCGGGCGCAGCCATCGGGTTCGGGGCGTACAAACTTGGCTTTCGTACCCAAAGTATCTGGAGAAATATTGCTGTTACGGGCATTTCCGGCATTGTCTTGATGCTGGGGGTTTGGGGTGTCTTCGGGATGGTTGACCAAGCGTTCACCAAAGAAATGGGCCCCTTTGTAGCGATAAACGAATGGAAGGATAGTACCGGGAATCCATCAACGGGAACCAAACCGAATAGTCTTAAGATTGGCGGTCAAGACGTGGAACCCCAATATAATGTGTACAGCATCGAAGGCAAAAACAAGGAAACGTACACGTATACGTTTGGCAATAAGAAGGAGTTGTATTTCTACTTGAATTATGGAATTCCCGATCAGAAGGATTTCCAGGGCAGCATCAGGCTTACCATCGATGGACATGAGTACCTGTCCGTATTTGCGGAAGATCAACGCCATGAGCCGGATATGACCTCCATTTTTCTCCCACAGGCAAATGAGCTTACGATAACCATTGAGGGGAATGAAACCCTATGGGATGTTGGATTTAGAGAGATGGTATATATCTGGAATTGAGCATCAAGGGAAGGAGGTACGGCAATGGAAATTTTGAAAATCGAGCATCTGTCTAAAATATACGGCACAGGCGAATCGGCGGTAAAGGCGCTTGACGATGTTTCATTTTCGGTTCAAAAAGGCGAATTCGTCGCGATTATCGGCCCGTCCGGATCGGGAAAATCGACCCTTCTTCATCTGCTGGGAGGCGTCGATCGACCGACAAGCGGCAAGGTTTTCGTTGAAAATACGGATATTTATGCATTGGACGAAACGCGTCTGGCTATCTTCCGGCGGCGACAAATCGGACTGATCTACCAGTTTTTCAATCTGATTCCCACCTTAACGGTGAAAGAGAACATGACGCTGCCGCTCTTGCTGGACAACCAACAGGAAGATAAGAAGCAGTTCGATGGGCTCGTAAAGACGTTGAATTTGGAGCATCGTTTAAACCATCTGCCTAATCAGTTATCCGGCGGACAACAGCAGAGGGTTTCGATCGGCAGAGCGATCATCAGTAACCCTGCCATCATGCTGGCAGATGAGCCGACCGGGAATTTGGACAGCAAAAATAGCAGCGAAATCGTCGATTTGTTGAAAATGTTGAATAAAACCTATCATCAGACGCTGATCGTCATCACTCACGACGAACGAATCGCTTTACAGGCCGACAGGATCATTTCAATTGTAGACGGGAAGATTGCCAAAGACGAGGTGATCCGTCGATGAATATAGTCTACAAACTTGCCATCCGGAATTTAAAGCAAAACAAGAGACGAACACTCGTAACCATCATCGGCGTCATCATTTCGGTTGCCATGGTGACCGCTGTCGCTACGCTTGTTTTTTCCTTTTCGGATTTAATGATCAGGCAAACCATCGCGGATAGAGGGGAGTGGCATGTCCAATATAAAGATGTAACCAAAGAACAGCTTGCGGCGATACAAGGTGATAAGGCAACCCAAACCGTTGCGATTACAAGAGATCTTGGCTATGCCCCATTAGAAGGGGGACAAAATCCCAATAAACCATACTTGTTCATCAAGGAATATGATACGCAAGGTTTCACACAATTTCAGGTTGAACTAAGCAAGGGGCGTCTACCCCAGACGGACAAGGAAGTCGTTATCTCCGAGCCCGTTGCAACGAACGCCAAAGTGAAGTACGAAATCGGCGATCGTCTAACCCTTCGCATCGGCGAACGATTCGAACAAGGGGGCGATCATCCCTTGGATCAGAACGAACCCCTGCGTAGGGAAGACGGCACATTGACCGAAACGTTACAGCATATCAAGACAAAGGATTATACGGTGGTCGGCTTCATCAAGCGTCCCGTTTGGGAAACGGCTTGGGCCCCGGGTTATACGATTATTAGCTATGTCGATGAAAAGATCATCGGGGCAAACGATCATGTGAATGCAGCGGTGGTCTTGCAGAAAATCAAACCGTCCTTGTTCGCTCATGCCGAAAATTTGGCTAAGAGAAACGATATCGAATCGGTCCAATATAATAACGACTTGCTGCATTATTACGGCTTGTCCAAAAACGAAGAATCGTACAGCATGATGTACACTTTATCGGCGATCCTGATGGCAGTCATTATGATCGGCTCGGTTTCGCTCATCTATAATGCTTTTGCGTTATCCGACTCGGAACGTTCCCGTCACTTAGGGATGCTCGCGAGCGTGGGGGCTACGAAAAGGCAGAAGCGAAATTCAGTGCTTTTTGAAGGTGTCATCATTGGCTTGATCAGCATTCCTATTGGCATCCTTTGCGGTCTTGCTGGGATCGGGATCACCTTTTGGTTCATGAACCCGATGATTGAAGGGGCATTATGGAGCAGTGAAAAGCTGACGGTCATCGTCACGCCGTTGTCACTCTTGATTGCCTGTGTTGTTTCAATGCTGACGATATTCATTTCGACGTATCTTCCGGCGATCAAAGCATCCAAGGTTTCCGCTATGGACGCGATTCGCCAAACATCCGACGTTAAGCTTACGGCTGAAGCCGTGAAAACGTCGAGGTTCATTAGCAAGCTCTTCGGCATCGAAGCGGAAATCGGATTGAAAAACTTAAAAAGGAACAAACGGAGATATCATGCCATTGTATTTTCGCTTGTTATCAGCATCGTTTTGTTTTTGACGGTATCGTTTTTTACCGCCGGCATGAAACAATCCCTGGAACTGTCGCGGGAAGGCGTCAATTATGATATTGAAGTGTCGTACAGCAATGGAAAAAGAATAGACGACCGGTTGATGCAATCGATTGTATCCCTAGATGGCGTAACGGAATACAACCTGATTCAAGAGTTGTATAAGAATGCTTGGGTCGATGAAGCGTACATCGCCGATGAATTACAAGAGATGGTTAAGAAGGATCAGAGTTTACTGCAGGACGGAAAATACCCTTACGAGATTAAGATTCATGCATTAAACGATTGGAGTCTGCAAGCCTATGCCAAAGCGGTCGGTGCAAATTACGAACAGCTTAGGGATCCGGATCGTCCCGCCGCGATCGTGATGGATACGATCCATTACCAAGATGTGGATGCGGGGAAATATGTCCAGACGAAAGCCATGTATACGAATGTCGGTCAAAGTATCGAACTAACGAATAGCTATAAAGAAAATGCGGAAGAAACGAAGGTAAACCAAGTGATCGTTGCCGCGCTGACGGATCAAGCTCCGATGGGGATGAGCCCGACAGGCGTGGGTGGGTTAAATATGATCGTGTCGGAACGCATCATGGATCAATTGGCAGACGACGAGGAGCTAGCTAACGTTCAGACATATCTCCATTTGAAAAGTACGGAACCGCTGAGAACACAGCAGGAAATCGAAGAGATTCATGAGACCAATCTGAATGTCTACAATGTATATCAATCCAGAAAAAGCGAAGAACAACAGATTCTTTTGATGTCCGTCTTTTCTTACGGTTTTATCGTATTAATTTCCGCGATTTCCATTGCGAATATTTTTAATACGATCTCAACGGGCCTATCCCTTCGTAAGCGTGAAATTGCGATGTTGAAATCCGTTGGCATGACCCCAAAAGGCTTTGCGAAAATGACGAACTATGAAAGTATTTTTTATGGGGTCAAGTCGCTGCTCTTCGGGCTCCCCGTCAGTTTCGTCGTGATGTATCTGATCTATAGGGCATTTGCGAACAAATTTAGCTACGGGTTCACCCTCCCTTGGATGAGCATTCTTTCGGTCATTGTCGCCGTATTTGTCATTGTCGGTTCCGCCATGTTATATTCCGGCGCGAAAGTAAAAAAGGAAAACATTATTGATGCATTAAAGCAAGAGAATATATGATAGGCCATCGGCCCTGACTTGGTTGAAGTCAGGGCTTGTTTCGTTTAGGGGAGTCTCAATGAGCAGCACGACATTTATAGCACGCGTTAAAGTAAAAGAGATTCAGGTTAAAGGGATCATTGGGTAGTTTTCGCCGATAGCCCCGTTAAGCTGAACCGTACCATAAGTAGGTCGGAATTTTTGGCGAAAACCGATTATTTTATGAGTCTAACGGCGGACTTGAAAGGGATGTGCTATCGTAAAAAGGGTTATTATAAAGTAAGGTAATAGATATCGAATCGTATCGTATCGTATCGAATAACTTTCAGAGAGCAGGATAAGTTTTAATGACATTTAATAAAAAACAACGCTACCGCTTTAGTGAAGCGCCTATATGGAATATCCAGCGGAATTATTATGAAGAAGAAGGAACGAAGGCTTGGAACAATGACCAAGTTCCCCAATATATAACGAGTAATCCGATGATCGCTACTTCATATGCGGAAATGATATTCGGGCTTCTTCAAGATCGGGCCAATAAGGAGTATAGTTCGGAGCCTATTATGATTATGGAGCTTGGAGCAGGGGCGGGACGTCTTGCTTACCATGTGTTAAGTGAGTTGTGCCGGTTAAGAGACTATGCGGGGATAGTGCTACCTCCGTTCCGTTATATTATGACGGATTTGGCGATAAACAATGTTTTAGCTTGGAAGGAGCATCCTGCTCTACAATCTTTTATTGCCGAGGGATTACTGGATTTTGCGCAATTTGATGCTGTTCATGATACAGCTCTGAACCTCGTCGTGTCAGACGCAACCATTAGAGAAAGAGACTTAAAACAACCGTTAATCATTATTGCCAACTACTTTTTTGATAGTATTCCACAAGAGTTGATTTATGTAGGTGATGGTCGAATTTATGAAGCAGATGTTTTTGTCGAATATCCTGAACATATGGATTCACTTAAACCATCCGAAGTATTAGATCGAATATCTTTGCATTATGAGCATCGACGGGCACCCGAGTACGAACAAGAAACCTATCCATACCGTGATGTCATTGCAATCTATCAGGAACAATTAGAAGATTCGCATATTTTGTTTCCTGTTGCTGGAATAACTTGTTTGGAGCGTTTGAATCGGCTGTCTCAGGCGGGATTCCTATTAATAACGGCAGACAAAGGAGATCACTTGCTTGATAACTGGAAATTCGCAGAACCGCCAGAGTTAATCCTACACGGAAGTTTTTCTTTAACGGCAAACTATCATGCGATTCAGCATGTTTTTGAACGAAGAGGGGCTACGGCGTTATTTCCCCCGCATCATTATAAAAATATAAATGTAGGCTGTATTCTCAATATGGATAAACCAATGGACTATTTCAATACAAGACTAGCTTATCGTCGATTTATTGAACGCTTTGGTCCGGACGAGTTTTTCAGTATGAAGATATGGGTAGATCGTAATCTAGATAACATGGGACTACAACAAATATTGAGTTTTTGGCGTTTGGGTGGATATGATGCGGAATTTTTCATTCAAAGTACGAAGCAGATCTCTAGTCTGTTGCCGGATGCAAACGATGAAGAAATGCAGGATATTTTGAGAGGCATACAGCTTATGTGGTCATCGTACTACGTAATGGAGCAGCGCTATGACTTAGCGCTTGATGCTGGATTGCTACTGTTTGAGATGGAAATGTACGAGGACTCCAAACGTTTTTTAGAAATTTCAATACATCAAGAACAAGGTGAGATCGTATCGACCGTATTTTATTGTCTAGCCATTTGTTGTTTCGAGTTAGAGTTAGACGAAGATGCTTTGAGATACGTACGGGAATTATTAGAACGCGAGCCTGATCATGAAGAGGCATTGGCATTGTTAAACATATTTGAGTTGTGTTAATCGAGTTCAATATGTCCCTTTAGAAGTGAAACGGCCAATGCCCTTTAATGCATAGTCAAAAAATCTAAGAATAAGTTCATTTTCAGTTTCAATACAGTAATATTCATCAATGTCCGCTTTTCCGCCTTGCAGCATATATGCAAGTATAGGAGAGAAAAGCGGTAAATCGGTCAGGATTAGATGTGGCAAGTTTTTTTCCCGGTAGCAGGAGTAATTTGGTTTTAGGAGAACTTTTTATGTGAATAGCATTTATAAAGGTGAGCATAAATGAGATCTGACAAAGAGTTAGTTCAAGCTATATTGGATGGAGATGTTGAGATATTCTCAGTGCTTAATTGAACAATAAATATGATAGATGTGGGGACATTTTGTTCTATTCTTTGGTTATACAAAACGAATGATAGAATTTGCCTTAATAGATAAGGATATTAGGAGGGGTGGCCAGTGGAATTTATTATATTAAATTGTCCAAATTGTCATGGGAAAATTGAATATAAAGAAGGGCAAACATTCAAATGTCCTTATTGTGAAACTGAATTATTGTTGAAGGAGAATAAGGTCTATTTTGTTGACCAAACGATTAATAATTATTATGGGACGCCTCCTGTTCATACAACAACACAACCAAAGACGAATTTAAAGATGCTATTCATTGTGTCAATCGTACTCATTTGTTCAATGGTTGGATATTTCCTTTTGACTAGCAATCAATCAGAGGACAGCAGCGACGTAAAATTACCTATTCGAACAGTGCCTGAAAGCGAAGTCCTTCTGTTCTTTTTAACAGATATTTTTAATAAAGGTGTAGCGATGCCAACAGAAGAAGAAATCGCAAGTATCCGTTATTTGTCTACTCGTTATGATCAAGATCAGTGGCACTTTGCTTATAGCTTTGATGATCCATTTACGAATGAGAAAGCTGAAATGTCCAACTATGTGATTACGGATAAAATATTGAATACACAAAAAATCGAACAAAAAGACTTTGAGGCATTTAGCGGACTAACTGAGTTAAATCTAATGGGTGAATACGAAGTTTCACAAAGTCAGAAAGTTAGTTTCCGACATATGCAAGGATTAAAAAGCTATACAAGCGGCTTTAACGAATCATTTGGACTATTTGCACATTATTTTGGTGATAAAGCTAAAATAGTAGAACTCTCCACACAAATTCGAAGTAACGAGGAACTGGCTTTATTATTAGAGTTTCCGAATTTGCAATCGCTTGAAATTTCGTATGTCAATGAGACTGTTACAGACTTCCATCTACTGAATCAACTGCCATTAAAATCATTGTCTTTAAGTACAATAAATGATTTGAAATGGTTGTCTTCATTAACTAGTTTAGAGTCATTAGCAATAAATAATAGTGATGCAACAGATTTCAGCGCACTTTATGCACTCAGTCAATTACAAGAGTTGAAGCTTTCGATGGTAAGGAATTTAAAAACGCTTGATTTTATACAAAACATGCCTAACTTGCAATCGCTCGATATTGATTATGCTGACATTACGAATTTAGAACGCCTTAGAAATAAGTCATCATTAACGAAGCTGCATTTATCTCATGTAAGTCAATTGGAATCTGTTGAGGTTGTGAATAGCCTGACTTCCCTGACTGAATTATCGATAACTGATTATTATGGATCTGTATCATCATTCGCATTGCCAAATTTAAAGAAAGCTGAATTATCAGGTTCTTTCATACCAAAGTTAGAGGCGCCTGCTTTAAAATCTTTGACGGTTTACATACGCGGCGTAGATTTGGATGGGGCAGAGTTAGTGAAATACCCGCAGTTAGAACAACTTTCAGTTATGGAGTATGGAAATTTTATAGGTATCAGTTCTTTGAATCGTCTACCCAACCTGCAAACATTAAATTTAATTGAGACGGCTTTTTACGATGAAACGAGTGCATTATTCAATTTGCAGCATGTAAAAACGTTAAATTGTAATGAATGTAAGTTTCAAATAAATAGTCAGAATCCATTTGCGAATAACACGCTGGAACATTTAACTTTGAATCATGCATCTTTTCAAATAGGTAATGGTGACTGGTTGCATGAAATGGATAAGGTGATGCCTTACTTTGCTAATTTGACAGCCTTACGTTCATTTACAATGCAAGACAGTTCACTTCAATCGTTACAATTCATGAAAAATTGGCAACAAATTGAGGTGCTTCATTTAGAAAATAACGCTATTTCCAATGTAGAGCCTTTAGTGAATCTGCCAAATTTACAAAAGTTATATATTATAGGGAATCAGGTGCAAAACAAGTCTGTTCTTGATAAGGGGATTTTGGTTTATTGAGGTAACGAGCTTATCAAAAACAAGACGCTCTATGTGTCAATTTTTTTCTTGTAGATTTTAGGCGTACTGATTCATCAAAACTGCTTGATGTAACAGCCACTGAAAAGCCAGTGTTTCATGACTGGAGCAGCGCTATTCAATGACGGGCGTAAATAATACAACAAAGGAAGATGCTATCTCGGCTCATTTTATCAAGGAGCTGCCGCTGCATGCTCTATTGGTTCTCGTATGGATCAAATCTTGCCCGCGGAATGAAAAGGCGTAGAGGGTTTCCTCATTCACCGGGTGCGCATAAAGGTAGAAAAAAAAGAAGAATCCCTTAATTGATGCCTCTGTTCATCGTTCAACCTGGTAGCATCCGTCAATTGGGCCAGCTGAAAAAAACAATAATTCTTCATCAAATCATTCATGGCATTGAACGAGTCAACATCTTTTCCTTAATAGATATTCAACATTTAGCGGAGCATTCCTCTAGTCTATAGATGGACGATACTTCGAAGCAGCGCAATCCCATGCCTCATCGGCGAGTGTTTTATCCTCGAAAATCTGTAGCACGTTGCCGCGAGTTCCCTTCGCCAAAACCTCCCGCTGCTCTTCAATATCATAAATACGGATGAGCTGGCCCGACTTGTTCAGTCCAGTTCATAGTATAGTGGTTCCATACTGCGTTCGGTCAGGACGAACGGAATGCCGTCCCCCGTATCCTGCGTAATCATCAATGCTGTGCTAGTAAAACGGTGCTCTTACGTAAAGATGCAAATTTCAATTGCCGGGTTTACGGAAACGGTGTACACTGGGTGCCGAAGTGACCATTATAGAACAGGGTGTGTTTCATATTTTCAGACTGCGCCAATTCTATTTAAACCATCTGAAGCGAAAAATGTTCAACAAAATCGTCGTGCTTTATTCGACCGTCATGATCGTGCTGTTCGCGATTGCGGCAACCTTGGTTTATCAATATCAGACGCAGCGCATACTCCGTGAGCAGACCGATGCGAATCTCAAATCCGCGCATGTCCTGAATATCTATTTGAGCAGGCAGTATGAGAGCATACAGAATATATTTCAGCAGATTTACGGTGATGCCACGTTGAGCGACGAGCTGATCTATTTTTTGAACCACGAATATGAGAGTTACCTGAAATATCGTCTGGATTTGTACACCAAGACGGGGGAGCAGCGTTTGAGGTCTTTCAATACCTTGCTGAAGAATTACGTCGAGCAGGAGCCAAGCGCTAAGAGCGTATCCATCTACAGCTATCCGAACAATTTCTATATGCATATCAGCCGGACCAACCAGCAGCTGAATAATGAATCCGGTTCCAAAAACAAGTGGGAGACCTGGTTCGCCCGCAGGGAGCAGCACAGCTGGGATACCATGCCGCAAAACGAGATCTCGGGTTCATCCGCAGGCTCCAGTCCAAGATCGTATTCCTATTCGAGAGAGCTGAAGGACCCTTGGACCCTGAAACGGGTGGGAATGTTGAACGTGGAGTTCGACGCCCGGCAAATTTCATCCTGGCTGGAGAGCCGCGCTTCGGTAAAAGGCCGGATTTTGGTGTTGAACGCCCAGGGAACCGTTATTTACGACTCGGAGGATGTGTACTACGGTCAAACCTATCCCTATCACTTAGATCTGGAAAAATCCGGAGACTGGGTTGAGCTGGATGAACCTTCCAAAGTGAACATGTTGAATGTCGGCAATGCGGGCCTGTCGGTGGTGGGGATTGTGTCGCAATCCTTGATCGAAGAGAGCACGGAGAGTTTGAGAACCGGACTTATCCTGGTAACCCTTGTGTTTATGGCGGCCAGTTTTGCGATTACGTTTACGATCGTTCGAAAGTTCTCCAAAAAAGTTCAGCGGATCATCCGCTCGATGAACCGGATCGGCGAAGGCGATCTGTCGACGCGCATCCAGATGTCCGGAGAAGACGAACTTCAGCAGATTTCCCGCCGATTTAACGACATGGGTGACCGTTTAGAGCAATATATCGATAAAATGTATACCTCGGAAATCAAGCAAAAAAACGCGGAGCTGATTGCCCTGCAGTCGCAGATCAACCCCCATTTTTTATACAATACGCTGGAATCCATTCGCATGAAGGCGTATTTCGTGGGGGCGAAGGAAGTAGGCCAAATGATATACAGCTTGTCGGTCATGTTCAAGAACATGGTTAAAAAGAGCACGATGGTTACCGTTGAAGAGGAGATCGACATGTGTTCGGTTTATCTCGACTTGTTCCGCATCCGCTATGACGGACGGCTGGAGACGGAAATCGAGGTGGATCCGGAAATCCAAAGCCTCAGCATTATCAAGCTACTGGTCCAGCCGATCGTGGAAAATTATATCGTTCACGGATTTCGTCCGCTGGAAGACAACAATAAAATTTCAGTCCGAGCCCATAGGGCAGGGGACCGGGTCGTGATTATTGTCTCGGACAATGGAACGGGCATACCGGAGGAAAAGCTGATCCAAATTCGCCAGACGCTGGACAAGGTCCTCCAGCCTCCCGACAAGGCCCTCCAGTCTCCCGACAAGGGTTACCGGTCGATCGGGCTGACGAACGTACATGAACGGATCGTTCTGAATTACGGAAACGATTACGGAGTGACCATAAACAGCACGGAGGGACAGGGAACCGAGGTCCGCATGGAAATACCGATGCTTCGCAAGGGGGAGACGACATGAGGAGGGTATTTTTTGTTGATGATGAGCCTTTGATTGCTCAGGGATTGGCCACCATTGTGGATTGGCAGAAGTACGATCTGCACGTGTCAGGTTCGGCCAACGATGGTATACAGGCGCTTGAGAAGTTGAGGGAAGAGCCCGTGGATCTGCTGATCACGGATATTATGATGCCAAGAATGAACGGACTCGAGCTCATCAAGAAGGTAAAAGAGATGCATCCCCGCACCAAATTTATTGTGCTGAGCGGATACGAAGAATTTGAATATGTGAAGGTAGGGATCACGCTCGGCATTCAAAATTACATTTTGAAACCGATCAACATCGAGGAGCTGGAAGCGACTATCAAGCATATCCGGGGCGATTGGGAGCGCGAGGAATTGAAACGGTTTCGCTCCGAGGAGGATTGGAAGATCCTCCGCAGCAATATTTTGCAGCGATGGGTTAACGGCGAAATCAAAAGCTCGGAATTGAAACAAAGAGCCGAACTTCTCGGAATTCCGCTGAATTATGTGTCTTACCAGGTTTACGTTTTGCGGCTTATATCCGACGAACGCCCGGTATCCCAGCTCTACCGCTTGACCAACCTAGCCGATGAATTATGCCGGGCTTTTTTGGAAGAGCTTGGGGGAGAACATGAGGTGATCTGTTTTCCCGATGCGGATGACGACATCGTCGTTTTGTCTGTCGCGATGAATGAACTGAGAGATGCCGCGCGGGAGGGTATGAGAAGTTCCATGGCCAAGCTGCGGCAGTTGACCGGCTTGCGGATGTGGTGCTCCGAAGGAAATGCGGGAGTCAATGATTTTAAAGATATTCAGGAGAGCTACAGGCAAGGGAAAGGCCATTTCAACGCCTGCCTGATTGCAGGAGATGAAAAGACCCTTTACAATCCGCCTGCGGAACTGGAATCCGTTCAGGCTTCTTCGCCGTCCGTCCGCCCCGATACCTATGCGAAGCTGCTGATCGAAGGAGACGTTTCATCTTTGCAGGCCTATATAGAATCCGTTCTTGGCGGTGGCAGCGGGGTGCAGACGGTACCGAGGGGAGCCTGCTTGAATGCGGCTGTCCAACTGATGATTGCGGCGAAGGATATGGAGAAAAACCCCGATTACAGCGAGGTATTTACGCCAATGCACCGGATCAATACGCTCCAGGGGCTCCGAAATCATGTATGGCGTATCGTCGAACGCAGCCTCGAGCGCCTGCAAGAAGCGGATCAGGGATATAGCCTGCATGTTTCGTTCCTTGTGGAGCAGGTGCAGCACAATTATCCGGAAGAGCTTTCCCTGAAGACGCTGAGCCAGCGGCTGCAGATGCATCCGAATTATTTGGGGCAGCTCTTTCAGCAGGAGGTTGGCGCAAGCTTCTCGGATTATTTGAACCAGTACCGCATCGAGAAAGCGACGCAGCTCCTTTTACATACGGATCAGAAGACGGCGGATATTGCTTTCAGCGTAGGTTATACAGACAGCTCGTACTTTTACAGGCAGTTCAAAAAATATACGGGCGTGTCTCCAACCGAGATGAGGTCCATGTATCGGATCTAATAAACAGTGAACCCTTTGTGACAGGCTCAAGGCTAATTAGCTTTGGCCTGTTCTTTTGTTGTTTGTTTTTGGAGGATTCTTTAATTTATCCATCCCGTTCTAGTATTTTTCAACTTGAGCGCGATAGCGCTTTCTTGGCACAATTATATTAGTTAGGGCGAGTGATAAGAAAATTCGCGATGACAAAGGCCATGGGGATCTTCAATAACAGTCGCATCACTTGTATTTAACGGGGAAGAGGAGGAGTGCTCATGTCGGGGTTCATCAAAAAGGTTATACGCAACCGGTTTATGCTGCTGATGATACTGCCCGGAACCATTTGGTTTCTTGTCTTTGCTTACTTGCCCATGTTCGGCACCGTTCTCGCTTTTAAGGATTTCCGTATAAGCCCGGACGGATTTTTCGCCAGCGTGTTCAACAGCGAATGGGTAGGATTCAAAAACTTTGAATATCTGTTTACGACCAATGATGCCTATATCATTACGAGGAATACGATCCTGTACAACCTGGCCTTTATCATCCTGGGCCTGATCATTGCGGTCGGCTTTGCTATCATGCTGAGCGAGCTTGTCAACAAGCGGACGGCCAAGGTATATCAGACCGGCATGTTTCTGCCGCATTTTTTGTCGTGGGTCATCATCAGTTATTTTGCGTTCACCTTTCTGAGCGTGGACAAAGGGACGCTGAATCAAATCATTACCTATTTCGGAGGAGAGCCGATCAGTTGGTATTCGGAATCAAAGTATTGGCCCTTCATCATCATTTTTGTCGGCATCTGGAAAGGCGTAGGCTACAACAGCGTTATTTATCTTGCGGCTATTACAGGGATCGACAAGTCTTATTATGAAGCGGCCGTCATCGACGGAGCCAGCAAGTGGAAGCAGGTGCGGTACATCACGATTCCGCTGCTGAAGCCGCTTATGATCATACTGACCATATTGGCGATCGGTGGCATCTTCCGTTCCGATTTCGGATTGTTCTATCAGCTTCCGAAGGATTCGGGCGCGCTGTACCCGGTTACGAACGTGATCGATACCTTCGTCTACCGCGGGCTGATCAATATGGGGGACATCGGAATGAGCACGGCAGCGGGCCTGTACCAATCGTTTGTAGGGCTGATTCTGATTCTGATTGCCAATTATATCGTTCGAAAAATTGAAAAAGATCATGCGATCTTCTAATCCGAGGGAGGTGCAACTTCAATGACGCAGCTATCAACGCAAACCGCCGATCAGCCGGCAAAGCGTTCAAGAAAGAGAGACTATAACGCCATCTCCCCGTTGTGGAATACGATTTTCAATATCGTGATCGGTGTCTTCTCGTTCTCCTGTATCTTTCCGTTCTTATTTGTTATTATTATTTCCCTGACGGACGAACAGACACTGGTCTTGGAAGGATTCAGGCTGCTGCCGAGCCAGTTCAGCACGGCGGCGTACGAATATATTTTCAACACGGGAAGCGAATTGCTGTCCTCATTCGGCTTAACGCTCCTGGTCACGGTGCTGGGAACGCTGGTGAGTCTGGCTCTGGTTACGACTTATGCGTATGCATTGTCCCGTCGAAACTTTGAATTTAGAGGTTTTTTCAGCTTCCTCGCATTCTTTACCATGCTGTTCTCGGGCGGTATGGTACCTGGTTATATCGTGATGACCCAGTTCTTGCATCTGCAAAATACGATCTGGGCGTTGATATTTCCTTTATCCTTGAGCGCGTTCTCCATCATCGTCATGAGGACCTTTTTTCAAACGACGATTCCGGATGAGATTATCGAGTCCGCCAAAATCGATGGCGCCGGCGAATTTCTGACCTTTATCAGAATCGTGTTGCCGGTCTCGCTGCCGGGGATTGCAACCATCGGCTTGTTCAGCTCTTTGGGTTACTGGAACGACTGGTTTAATGCCTTGCTGTATTATAACAATCCACAGTCGACGCCGCCGTTGCAGTTCATGCTCATGAAGATCGAGAAGAACATGGACTTTCTGACACAGAATGCGCAGAATATCGGTTCATTCGATGCAGCAGCTGGCCTGCCGACGGAGACGGTAAGGATGGCGATGGTCGTATTGGCTACATTACCGATTGTCATGGCGTATCCGTTCTTCCAGCGATATTTTGTCCAAGGCCTGACTGTAGGCTCGGTCAAAGGATAATTTCATAAGGTTGAACCCGCATCGCACACTGCCGGAGAAATCCGGCTTTGATGCATCAAGTGTGTAAGCGGTGTCAATATAGCAATAACCATTAAGTGATACAGGGGGAAAAACTCATGTTTAAGAAAAAGGTTTCTATACTGTCCCTTGCTCTCGTGCTTCTGCTGACGGTCGTATTGTCGGCCTGCGGCAGCAAGGAAGGCGGCAATAAGCCGAACGAACCTGCGAAGGAAGAGGCGGCCGTTCAAAGCGACGGCACGGTCGATGCCTCCAAGCTGGATCCGGTCAAACTGAAAATGTACATGATTGGGCCTAACCAGAAGGACCTGCCTATGGTTCAAGAGGAAATCAATAAATATCTGACGGAAAAAATCAATGCAACGATCGAAATCAGCATGATCGACTGGGGCGATTACAGCCAGCGGATGCAGGTCATTACGAGCTCCGGCGAGAATTACGACATCGCCTTCACTAGCTCGTGGGCGTTCGATTATCTTCCAAATGCGGCGAAGGGCGCGTTTAAGCCGCTGAATGACCTGCTTGATCAATATGGAAAAGGCATTAAGGAAGCGCTGGATCCCCGTTTCTTGGAAGGAACGAAGGTTAACGGCGTGAACTATGGTATCCCGGCCAACAAGGAACTGGCACAGCAGTTTGTATGGCGCTTCAACAAAAAGTATCTGGATAAGTACAACCTGGACATTTCCAAGGTGACGACGCTCGAGGATCTGGAGCCGCTTCTGAAAGCGATTAAAGAGAACGAGCCTGCGGATATTACACCGCTTGCCGTACCGAAAGGCTTTAAACCGTACTTGCCGTTCGACTTCCCGCTTGGCGATGAAATTCCGATCGGTATGTACATCGACACCAAGGACTTTAAATTTGTGAATTTGCTGGATTCACCTGAGCTGAAATCGGCTCTGACCACCATGCGCGAATACTATAAAGCGGGTTATGTGCGCGAGGACGTTGCGACGCTGGACGGCATCGATAACATCAAAACCGGCAAATGGCTCGTGGACCGCGAGATTACGCAGCCATACGCCGAGCTCGGCTGGTCCAGAAACGCGGGTTATGACATCGTGACGAGACCGATGCATGATCCTGTCATTTACACCAGTTCCGCAGCAGGTTCGATGATGGCTATTTCTTCTTACTCCAAAAATTCGGAGCGGGCGATGATGTTCCTGAACCTGCTTAACACGGATGTGAAACTCCGGAATATGATTCAATCCGGCTTGGAAGGGACGCATTACAAGAAGCTTGAAGAGCCGTACATCGAGGATATGCCTGCGATGCAGGAGAACTACGCGATGCCTGGATTCGCGCTGGGCAACATGTTCCTGACTTACCTTCACGAAGGCGAGCCTAAGGACAAATGGGAAGCATTCGAGAAATTCAACACCTCTGCTGTAGTGGCGCCTACGTTCGGCTTTAATTTCAACACAGCTCCGGTAAAAACGGAGGTTGCGGCCATCACGAATGTAGCCAAGGAATTTATTCCCGCGCTGTACACCGGCTCCGTAGATCCTGACGAATATCTGCCAAAAGCAAAACAAAAGTTCAAGGATGCCGGGATCGACAGAGTTATCGCTGAAGCTCAAAAACAGTTTGATGAGTGGAAGGCTCAAAACAAGTAATCCGTAAAGTGTATGAAGGGTAGAAGCGGCTGTTCCTTACAGCCGTCTCTCTCTGTCATTCTTTCTTTTGCTGGAAAAGATTCATGATTCACTACGAAGTCATCGCAAACATAGGAGGTTTGTCCATTGAAACGAATCAAACCGGATTATTTAACTAAAGCCCAGTGGAAGCGCAGAATGACGGTATGGATGAGCACGGCTTTGCTTGCCACATCCCTGACGGGCTTTGCCGGAGAAGCCGAAGCGGCACAGCCTCACTCGTCGTATTGGTATCCGAACACGCTGCTGGAATGGTCGCCGTCTAAGGACCAGGATGCTCGCTTTAACCGGGGAACGGTTAAGCTGGAGGATCAGCGTATACAAGGCAGCAAGGTAAACAGCAATGCCAAGGAGGAAGTGAAGGTTTTATCGATTGCTTCCATGTATCCAAGCACAAGCGGAGCTCCTTCCCAAGGCTCGGAGAAGTTCCATACCTATACCTTCAGCAATTGGCAGTATATCGACAAGCTGGTGATGTGGGGCGGCTCGGCAGGCGAGGGATTAATCGTTCCGCCAAGCAGCGACGTGATCGATGCGGCCCACAAGAATGGGGTTCCCGTTTTTGGAACCGTTTTCTTGCCGCAAACCGAGCATGGGGGCAAAATTCAGTGGCTGCATGATCTGTTAAAGCAGCGGGAGGACGGCTCTTTCCCGGTTGCCGACAAGCTGATTGAGGTAGCGACGTATTACGGATTTGACGGCTGGTTTATCAATCAGGAGACCCAGGGCGGAACTCCGGAAGATGCCGCCAAGATGGCTGAGTTTTTGACTTACTTGCAGCAGAAGAAAGCGCCGGGCATGGAAGTGATCTGGTACGATTCCATGATTCAGGAGGGACCGGTGAAGTGGCAGGGGGCCTTGACGGATAAGAACGAGATGTTCTTCCAAGCGGGGAATCAGCGGGTTTCCGACAATATGTTTATCGATTTCCGCTGGCAGTTCAAAGATGAGAAGAACGGCAAATACGATTACATTACTCCGTTCTTGAACTCCCCGGCCAAAGCGGCGGAACTTGGCCGCAGCCCGTATGATCTATACGCCGGCATTGATGTGGAGGCGAAAGGCTACGAAGGCAAGTTTAATTGGCCGGTTCTGTTCCCGGACGGCAAGAAAGCTACGACCTCCCTTGGCATTTACCGTCCCGATTGGGCGTTCAACAGCTCCGAAACCCATGAGGAGTACATGAAAAAGGAGCAGATTTTCTGGGTGGGACCCGGAATGAATCCGGCGAATACCTCGCAGCCTGAGGGGACCGATCCGCTTGCCTGGAGAGGGATTGCCAATGATGTCGTTGCAAAAACCGTGCTCACCGATTCCGAATTCGTTACCCATTTCAATACCGGCAACGGCCATATGTTTGCGGTGGACGGCAAAGTGATGCGGAGCCGCGACTGGAGCAACCGGAGCCTGCAGGATATTTTGCCAACCTGGCGCTGGATCACGGAGACAAACGGCAAAGGCGAGGCTCTGAAACCGGGATTTGATTTCGGCAAATCCTATTATGGAGGCAGCTCGCTTCAGGTGGCGGGTGCCGTAAGCAAAGGCTCTTCCACCCATGTAAAGCTGTACAAGGCGAATATCCCGGTAGAAGCCACGACGGAAGTATCGCTCGTTTATGTAGACAATGCGAAGGACGCCAAGGTGAAGATTGGCTTGGCATTCTCCGATGCGCCGGATCGGTACGAATTTTTCGAACCGGGCAAGTGGATCAGCACGGGCGCGGATCAGAATTGGAAGCAGGGAAGCGTCAAGCTGAACAAGTATAAAGGCCGCACGATTGCGGGAATCTCGCTTCAATTCGAGTCCGCGGCGGATCTGGCGGATTATCGGGCCAATATCGGCCGCCTGGCGGTTACGCAGGTGAACGACAAGGCGAAGAAGCCGCACGAGGTGACTGATTTGCGGGTAATCGAAAACGATTTCCGCGACGGGATATATGGTGATGCGCGCTTGTCGTGGAAGGCGCCAAAACAGGATGAAGATGTTTTGTACTACCAGGTTTATCGCGTCCATCCGGACGGCAAGTACGAGTTGATGGGCATGACGGGAAATACCGTTTATTACGTACCCGAAATGAAGCGGCTTCTTAAGGAGAATGCAACCAAAATGGTCGTGATTCCGGTAAATCGCCACTACCAACAGGGAAAAGCGGCATCCGTAAGCTTTGACTGGCCGGAATATCCGAAGCCGATTGCAGCCTTCAAGGCGGATAAGACCTTGATTGCGCCGGGAGAAACGGTACAATTCACGGATCTTTCTTCAGAAGTGACGGAGTCATGGAGCTGGAGCTTCCCTGGCGGACAGCCGGCGTCCAGCACGGAGCAGAATCCTAAAGTGAAATATCCCGAGGAAGGAACGTACGAAGTCACGTTGACCGCTAAAAACAGCGTTGGCGAGGATAGGGTTCAGAAGAAGCTTATCACGGTTACCCGGGAAGCCGAGAATGGCGTCGGAAACCTTGCCCTTGGCAAGAAGACGTCCGCGTCAAGCTTCGTGAACGAGAAGGAAGCGCCCCAATTTGCGGTGGACGGTAATTCCGCCACTAAATGGTGTGCCGTCGGAGACGGGCCTCACACGCTCACGGTGGACTTGGGAGCCGAGCATAAGGTCAGCGAATTCGTGATTAAGCATGCGGAAGCCGGAGGCGAGCCGGCCGCGTTCAATACGCGGGCATTCTCCATTCAGGTAAGCTCGGACGGCAAGGAATGGAAGGATGCCGTATCGGTCAAAGACAATACGAAAGCGATCAGCAGCCATGCCATCGAACTTACCTCCGCGCGGTACGTGCGTCTTCAGATCGAGAAGGCGACACAGGGCGGGGATACGGCAGCGCGGATCTATGATTTTGAAGTGCTGGGCTTGAAATAATACGGTTAACTTATAAAAGAGCGTTTCCCTCAAGTGGGGGAACGCTCTTTTTTGGCATGATGTGACTAATCGTCACTCTATATGGCATCCACAATGCAATGGAATTCTTGAATTGCCGCTTCAGGTAGAGCGGATTCCTTCAAATGCGCTTTCTACTAAATGCCGCACATAGGAGTCGTCGATCGGTTCGCCTGTCACAAGCAAACGATAGAAAATCGGACCGTAAATGAGATCAATGCAGATGCCTATGTCGAGATGAGGTCTCAATTCCCCGCGTTGAACCCCTTTCTCCAAAAGACCTCTTGCCTCAAGCCGGCGGGGACTGAAAAAACGAGCCCGATAGGCCTCGGCCAATCCCGAGTCAAACTGCCCTTCGCCCAATAACTCCGTAATGATGGTCCCCTCGCGGCTTATCAAAAACCCGGCTAAATTCGTGGCGTGAATTAGAATATCGTTCAATGCTTTACCAGTATCAGGCACGGGCAGTCTGGCCGTAGCGGCATGCAGGAAACCATCCATGACCACGGCAGCCTTGTTCGGCCACCATTTATAAATCGTAGCCTTGCTAACTTGGGCACGTTCGGCAATTTTATCAACGGTGACGGCTTGAAAGCCACTTTCCAGCAATAGCTTATAAGATGCGGAAAGGATCGACTTTTGTGCTTCCACATTACGCGGCCTGCCTCTTTTTCCATTCATCGTCATCATCCTCTTTCGTCCAATACATATCTTAACGTACAAAAATAAACTATACGTTCAGTATACCAATTACGGATAAAAAATAAAGTTGTGCTCGCCTATTTACAAAACTATACGTTCAGTATATTATTCACATATAAAATTAATAAACTATACGTCTAGTATTTAAATGTGGAGGAGGAACTCATGATGAGTGATTTAAAAAAACAAACCATCGAGAAAAATATCCCGGCATGGTTAACCATACTTCTGGCTGCCGCATGCGGCATCATTGTAGCTAATCTTTACTATGCGCAGCCCTTGGTTGGGGTCATTAGCTCCTCAATCGGGCTGTCCGCAAACAGTTCCGGCTTGATCGTGACGTTAACGCAGATGGGATACGTCGTCGGCTTGTTATTTATCGTACCGATGGGAGATATCGTTGAGAATCGAAGGCTGATTGTCGTTTCTTTGTTTCTCACAGCAGTTGCCCTTGCATTCACTGCATTATCGAAACAAGCTGTTCCATTCTTAGCCGCTTCGTTTGTCATCGGTTTAGGGTCGGTCGCTGCGCAGGTGCTCGTCCCTTTTGCGTCATACCTTGCATCCGAATCTTCCCGCGGTCGCGTTGTCGGCAATGTCATGAGCGGCTTATTGCTTGGAATCATGCTCTCGCGCCCCTTGTCGAGCCTGGTAGCCGACTTCTTTGATTGGCATGCCGTATTCGCTTTGTCTGCCACAGCTGTCTTTCTCTTGGCAATCGTACTGTCGAAGGTGTTGCCTGCAAGAAGGCCTTCTTCAGACACATCCTATACAGCTCTACTCGGTTCAATGTGGCACTTGCTGCGAACAACTCCGCTCTTACGTCGTCGGGCTGCATATCATGCATGTGTGTTTGCGACGTTCAGCTTATTTTGGACAACAGCTCCGTTACTATTATCCAGCCCGACCTTTCATTTCTCCCAGAAAGCCATTGCGTTGTTCGCGCTTGCCGGAGTCGCGGGTGCAATAGCTGCGCCTATGGCTGGACGATTGGCCGACCGCGGCTGGACTAAACCCGCTACGGGGATTGCACTCGCTACTGTCGTCATTTCGATGTTGCTGCCGCTTATGATCCGTACGGGTTCATCCATTGGAGTAGCCGTTCTCGTCGTTTCAGCCATATTGTTGGATGCCGGTGTATCCGCAAATCTTGTGCTTGGACAACGCGCGCTCTTCTCGCTGAGTCCCGAAATTCGAAGTCGTCTGAATGGGCTTTTTATGGCTATTTTCTTTTTTGGCGGTGCCATCGGATCCGCAATTGGGGGGTGGATATACGCCACGGGGGGCTGGAGTGCCGCGTTATGGATGGGAATAGCTTTCCCGGTCGTAGCTCTGCTTTATTTTGCCACAGAGATACAAAAAATCAGCACAAATGGATAATTATTGAAAGTAAAAGTGAAAAGGAGTCTACTAAGAAGATATAGCCCTAAAATAGACATAAAGACATCTCCAGCATCCATTTCTCTTTCATGAAGGCTGTGGTAAATTATGGAGTATCGCCCCTACATTAGAGAACGGATTAGGAGAGGAATACTTCTTGGCAAATGACTCACCAAGCAACCAAATGAAAAAGAGCCATATTATATTGTTAATAGGCTTATTATTAGTTATTCTATCCGGCCTGCGCATGTTGTGGGTGGAAGTGTTTCCTGATCAACGGCAGGTATCCATTACGAATGGGCATCTCGATCTGCGCGATTGGGATGCAGAAAACGGCGGCATTCTCTTACTTGACGGGGAATGGGGGTTTTATCCCTCACAATGGCTGCTGGATGGCAGCGGACAGGATGTACCGGGCGAGCTGGAGCACAGGCTGATTTCGGTTCCGGGGGGATGGAATGAAGCCTGGCATGGTGAAGAGACGACTCCATATGGATTCGCGTCCTATCGCCTGCGTATTTTGGTGGATCCGGAAAAGAACCTTAATTATAGTATTCGTGTACCCAGCGTACGCACTGCATCAGAATTATATGTAAACGGTCGATTGCTTACTAAATCCGGACAGGTGGCGACAACAAAGGATGAATATATTTCGAAGGACCTACCTTATTCTACAACCTTTACAGCAGACGAAAACGGTGTAATCGAACTCGTCATTCAGGCGGCAAATTATGTGGATAGTCGAAGCGGGGGTATTGTCCGATCCATTAAATTTGGTTCAGAAGAAGCCATTGCCAAAGAGATGAAAGCTTCCGTTTCTATGCAGTTTTTGGCAGCGATTATATTTATTATGCATGCTGTCTATGCACTTATTTTGTATTTACTAGGAAATAAGGAAAAGAAGCTGCTTTATTTCAGTTTGCTTGCATTATGTGTAACGATCACGAGTGTCTTTAGTACGGATGAGAAGTTGTTCCATCAATTATTTTACATTGGAATAAATTGGGATTTTAGGCTGGCTAATATTGCTTTCGTTATTGCAGCCTATGCTTTGCTCCAGTGTACGAATCATCGCGAGCTTCCATATTGGCGTAGGATGTACCCTGTCTATAAAGTAATGAATCTAGGGACTGCCGGCATCACTTTGTTCTTAGATCCATCTCAAGTGATTATGCTCTTTCCGGTTTATTATCTATTAGTTGGTATTGCTGCAGTTATCACGTTGATTACAATGTTTAAAAAAGTAATCAAAGGTTTAAAGAGCAATCTTTTACTGCTTTTCTCTTTTCTTGCGTTGATGAACCATTCTCTTTGGTCGTTAATCTTGCTGGATAGCGGTTTGAGTCTTGTCTACTATCCGTTCGATATGATTATTGCGATGGGTTGTTTAGCCTCTGAATGGTTTAAGGGCTACTTTATCATGCATGCGAACACCAAAGAGCTTGCTGCAACCTTGCAAAGAATGAATGACCATAAGGATCAATTTCTGGCAAACACATCGCATGAATTTAAAAATCCGGTGCATAGCATGCTTAACATGTCACAATCCGTTTTAAAAAGGGAACAGCATTTATTGCAGGAACGGAGCATCAAGGAGCTTGAAACGGTATTATCCGTAGGACGTCGGTTGACATTGATATTGAACGATTTGATTGATGTGATGAGTTTACGGGAAGGCAATCCGCGTCTACAGAAAAAAGTCATATTGATTCAGCCCATCGTGACCGGAGTGCTTGATATGCTGCAATTTAACGCAGAAGTGAAGTCTGTAGAAATTGTAAATCAAATTCCTGAAGATTTTCCTTCAGTAAATGCGGATGAAAATCGGGTTATTCAAATCGTTTTCAATTTACTTCATAATGCTGTGAAATATACGAACGAAGGGATAATTTCGATTCAAGCTTTTGCAAAGGACGGAAGAGCTTATATTGTTATTACTGATTCCGGGATCGGAATGGATGGGGACATGCTTAAGCGCCTATTCCGTCCGTACGAGCAAGCCAGCTCGAGTGAGACAATGATTGAAGGTGGCTTTGGGTTAGGTTTAAGTATAAGCAAGCAACTGGTTGAGCTTCATGGAGGTACGTTAGATGTGTCCTCTGTCTTAGGAGAAGGCTCAAAATTTACATTTTCGTTAAAGCTAGCAGGTTTGAAAGCGGGGGAAGAGGAGGAAGGAGAGGAAGATGTTTCTAACTTATTCGAACAGTTAGTAATACAATCTATGCCGATTCAGGAAAAGGTCTCGATAAATTCGGAAAAGGTGGATATCCCTCCGGCTACGAAACCAACAACTTTATTAGAAGTGAATCGTGACCGTCCGCTTATATTAATAGTTGATGATGATCCTATTAACCTTCAAGTGCTTGAAGCAATACTACCACCAGATGAATATAATGTAACGATGGTAACGAGCGGTAAAGAAGCGTTGGCTATACTGGATACAAAGGAATGGGATCTAGTCATCTCTGATATTATGATGCCGCAGATGTCTGGTTACGAGCTGACACGAATGATTCGTGAGCGGTTTACACTCACGGAGCTCCCTGTTTTGCTCCTTACCGCAAGAAGCCAACCGAAAGATATTCAAAGTGGATTTTTAGCGGGAGCAAACGATTATGTGACTAAGCCAGTGGAAGCAATAGAAATAAAATCGCGTATAGAGTCACTAATTACGATTAAACAATTCGTTCGGGAACAATTGCGATTAGAAGCTGCATGGCTTCAAGCGCAAATCCAGCCTCATTTTTTATTTAATGCATTAAATGCTGTAACAGCTTTAAGTGACATTAATTTGGATAAGATGCGTAATTTGCTTGATGAGTTCAGCAATTTTTTAAGGAATAAATTTAAATTTCAAAATATGGATGGACTTGTTCCAATCGAAGAGGAGCTAAGTCTAGTGCGCTCTTATCTATATATTGAGAAGGTTCGGTTTGAAGAAAGGCTGCAGGTTATTTGGGAGATAGATGACTGCGAGGAATTAAAAATCCCATTTCTTACGATCCAGCCTCTAGTTGAAAATGCGATAAGACATGGTGTTATGAGGCGCATTCGCGGAGGCAAGATTTTTATTCGGATTTCTGTCTATGAAACGCATGCAGAGATAACAGTTGAAGACGATGGGATCGGAATGGATGAGGCTCAATTGCAACGAATATTAGAAAGAAAAGCAGATGGTAAGTCAGGAGTCGGATTGATAAATACGGATCAGCGATTAAAACGGCACTTTGGAACAGGACTTCATATCAAAAGTACGTTAGGTACAGGGACAAGGGTAACTTTTCATGTACACTTCTAAACGAAATAAATTTAATTTTACTCTAAACGATTTAAGCCGAAGCATTCAAGCTGCGGCTTTTTTCGTTACCGAAGTTCCTGCATCGGTGAACCGTATCATAACAACGGCGAAAATAATGTTATGAGAAGGCCAGGAAAAAGTGTTAGCTCCGTTCGTTGTATTCTTGCAGCAACCATTAAATAACCTTCTGGTGTTCTGTATTAATTTCATTGTAAGAGGAGGGCTATGACGGTTCATTGACTTAAATCAAGAGAAATCTCGATATGAACGCCGCAGCGGACAGTCCGTCAGTAACAAATGAATACGATGAGTTGCTAAAGAAGTATTTGGAAAATTATTCTTGACGACGTGTAACCTTAAGGTTATATTATGAGTAGTTAAGGTTACATTAAAGGGGGAGAATATGTTGGTAGCAGGAATCTCAAAGCTTGAATCGAAACGCAGGAGGTTTTTGGTTGGACTCACCATTGGCTTTATTATCTGGCAAGTTCCGTATTTGGCTTCATATTTCACTTCCGGTAAGAACCATATATCGCTATCTGGAGGATGGAGTACCTGGGTTTCCGTCGCAGGAAGCATTATATGGGCGTATTCTTTGATCAGGATGCAGCTTGGATCATGGCTCCTACGCAAAAATCGGGAGATGGCTAAAGCTTTGAACGACGAATATATACAATTGATCTGGACTCGAAGCTTTGCGGCTGGATTTTGGGTGCTTATGGCGGCGATCGCCGTATTGTTCACCTTCAGCCTTTGGATAGATATTTCGACAGGTTTCGTTCTGCATGCCGCTTTGTTTACGGGGATTGTTTCTTCTTTGCTAGCCTATTTGAGTTTTGAAAAAGAATAATGCCAAGGGTGAAATACCATGAATGATGAAGTATTGGAAAATACAATGAAAATGAACCGGGCCAGGCTTCAATTGACCCAGGAGCAGCTCGCCGAACAGGTTGGCGTTACGCGAAAAACGATTAATACGATTGAAAACGGCAGGTTTATCCCCAGTACGATATTAGCGATTAAGTTAGCCAAGGTGTTTGGAATAACGGTGGAGGAGCTGTTTATTCTCCGCGAGGACTAGAGTTTTAGGGCCATTTGGTACAAAGGAGCCGTACTTGACCTTCGAGGTTCAAGTACGGCTCTTTTCCGATGCTTTGGGATGGGGATTTCCTCAGCAGCTTGCAAGACCTTCCGGATCTGGTTATGTTCAATCGGTTGATATATGAAGCCACGAGGCGTGAAATTTCATAGCTTTGTTCAAATTACAATTGTAATAGTTATTCAAATAGGTTATATTTACATTTGTAATAGTTTATCGCCAAATCCAAGTTGGGAAGGGAGGGAGAACGATGGAAAAAATGCCTAAGATTTCGGAATCTGAGTGGGAAATCATGAAGGTCATTTGGCAGGAAAACCCGCTGACAGCCGAGCAAATCGTGCAGCATTTGCCGGAGGGCATGGACTGGAGTGATCAGACGGTCAGAACCTTTATCAACCGGCTGATGAAGAAAAAAGCGCTGGGCTACCAAAAGTCAGGCAGAAGTTATCTATATTATCCGCTTATTTCGGAAAAAGAGTGCGTGCGCGCGGAAAGCCGTTCTTTTTTAAACCGAGTCTTCAATGGCGCAGCCGGATTGATGATGACCAATTTTTTGGAGGAGACCCAGCTGTCAGATCAGGAGATCGAGCGATTGCAGCAAATTTTGCTGGAGAAGCAGGGAAAAGATTCAAAAGACTCATCACGGCCTTAATAGCCGGTGAAATTTAACCAAATGAGGTAATAGGATGAATATAACTGAAAGCCTCTTCAGTTGGTTTGTTGCCTCGACGCTGATGGCAAGCGCAGCCGCAGCCGTGGTGCTGGTAGTTCAGCATCTGTTTCGCAGACGTATCCATGCGCGTTTGAGGCATGCGTTATGGCTGATTGTACTGTTGAGGCTCATGCTGCCGGTGCTGCCGCAAAGTCCGATAAGCTTGTTTAATGCAGTACCAACGTTGACAGACATAAAAAATGCCGTTTTTGGGCTTTCGTTTCAGCTGGACAAGCCTACTGCGAAATCCGAAAACAGCCTAAAAGAAAACACATATCAACCAAATTATACAACGAATGAAGTTGAAAAGAATACTGTTTTTCAGCCTCTTATGACCATGAAGGATACGGAAGAACATGCCGAAGCGGGCATAGAGAGAGAAAGCCATCCGGCTGTTCGCGTACTGGCTGTAGTTTGGCTGACGGGTGCGGCCGTCTTGCTCGGAAATAACCTGATCTACCGGCTGCGATTCCAAAGAAAGCAAAAACATCTCAGTCCCGTCGACAGTGTTGCAATATTGAAGGTTGCGGAACAATGCCGAATCTTATTTTCCATTAAACGCCCTGTGGCGATTTACGCGGATCCATCCGCTCAGAGTCCGTATATTACTGGAGTTTTCCGCCCAGCGGTTTATTTGCCGAAATCGCTTATTTCAGAAGCAGTCAATGAACAGCTGCTCAAGCATGTGATCGCGCATGAGCTGGCCCACTACACACGAAAGGATACGATCTGGAATATGGTCGGCAGTCTCGTGTTTGCCGTTCACTGGATGAATCCATTCGTGTGGTTCATGCTGCGGCAGATGAAAGCCGACCGGGAGCTGGCCTGTGATGCCTGTGTCCTGGAGGCGCTTGGGGAAGAGGAGGCTGTGCCTTACGGCATGACGATTATCGGATTTCTGAGACGGTATGCTGCGGGAAGAAGCCAGGCGCATCTTCTTTATTTCAAAGGTTCGAACGGACAAAAAGAGATGGTGAGGAGAATTAGAATGATACAATCTTTTAAAAAGGGTTCTTATAAATTTTCAATGATGGCGGTCATTCTCGTACTCTTGATCGGTACGGCAACGCTGACCAATGCGCGAGCATCTGAAGCGGGAGCTTCCGCTTGGGTTCATGCCGAAGACGGCAGGAATGAAATGCTGTTTCCGAATGAAGAATTTCGGGTATATGATAATCTTGAAAAAGGGGCGAAGGTGGCACCGTTTACATTTAAAGTTCCATCCTTGCTGCCAGAGGGATATGGCTTTAGTGATTTAGGCATTCGGCTTAATGATTCCCCCCCGAGTGTCAGTCTACGGTACGTTAAGGCTAAAATAAGCAAAAGTGGCGGCAACTTCAGCTTGAGCATCAAGCCTGGCGCTGATCTCCAGAAACAATATGAGCAGATTTTCGAAATCGAGCAAGATGGAACCGATCAGGAGGATAGCGGGAAAGTTATAGAGAAAGAATCCCTATCCTTAGCCGGCATAGATGAAGGCTATAAAATTACGATTCGCATGACCACCTGGAAGGGACAGCCGGAAAGATATTATTATATCTGGAAGGATCAAGGCATAAGCTATGAATTAAGCTCCTACATCTTGTCCAGCAATGAAATGGAGCAAATCATCGCTTCCATGAAATTTCCCGATGCGAAGGTGAACCAACTTCATGTAGATAATGATTATCATGGGAAAATCCTGACCTATTTGTATGACACCGAGGATATCCGGCGCGCTCAGGAACTGGTTGGTTTTAAAGCCGCTTTTCCGCGAAAGCTGCCCGGGGATTTTGCCGCCAGCGGTTCCTATGTTTCCCGTAAAGCGAATTTCAATCATGTGGAAAATGATGAGGATTCCATGCGCAAGCTGCTTCAGGTTTCTTATAGCCGAGGCGATCACAAGCAGAAAAATAAAGCTGATTCCGGTATCCGAAGCGTTGCGTTTAAGCAGATGTTAAACGGGGATATGTATCAGGAGATGAAAAAGAACGGCCAGGTTTCTTTTACGAGAATTGACGGCGAACGGAATAATGTCAAGCTCAAAGCCATAACCATTCAGGGGAAGGAAGTACTACGTACAGAGCCATACAAAGTGGATGGTAAGCTAAGCAGTTCCGATGAAATCAATCTGGTGAGCTATTTCTGGTTGGATGGCAAGGTTTGTTATCAAGCCGTTTTCAGCGGCCAAGGGCCGGAGGAACAGAAAATTGTTCAGTATTTAATGAAGCCGGACCGGTAACATAAATCGGTCAGATTGGTTGCAGTGTAAGGGGAGCGTCCTAACAGGTTATTGACCTAGCTAGGGCGCCCCTTTTTTTGTCATATCAACTTTTATTTATTCCCTTTGCGCACCTTTAACAGCTTGCCTTTTACTGTCGTGTTTTTCATCTTTTCAAGCACAAGCGGTCCTTTGCCGTTCAAAATTTCAACATCTGTCACAAAATCGAGGATCGTAATAATCCCAATATCGTCTGCGGTTACCCCGTCAAGCTTAGCGATTGTCCCGACAAAGTCCACGGCTCTAAGTTTTTTCTTCTTGCCGCCATTGAAGTTAAGCTTCATGATTTGCTTGTTTAATTGCTCGCGCTTATCTTTTTTCAGTTCAGGCTTAATATTTTGTTTCTGTTCAAAATCTTTTCTATGGCGGTCAACTTCCTCTTCGGAGGGAGCTTTTACTTTCGGAATCGCGAATCCAATATACGCCTCAATTTCGGCTAATCGCTTGAAATCCTTCGGCGTGACGAGGGTAATCGCTTTACCCGTCTTGCCTGCACGACCTGTACGTCCCGTGCGATGAACATAGCTTTCTTTCTCAAGTGGAATATCGTAATTAATAACATGGGTAATATTCGAGATATCGATACCCCTAGCGGCTACATCTGTTGCAATCAAGTAACGGAATTGTCCCCTTCTGAACGCATGCATGACCTCGAATCGCTCTTCCTGCTCCATCCCACCATGAATACGATCACATGAGTAACCGAGATCAGCCATTTCTCTGAATAGTTTATCCACATGCTCTTGCGTACGGCAGAAAACAATGCAGCTGTCAGGACTTTCAACAATGAGTAGATCTTCAAGCAGTGCCAGCTTATCTGCCTCCATCACCTGAATAAGAGCGTGTTCAATCGTGGCCGTTGTTATACCGCTCGCTTGGATCTCAATTTGGGCAGGATTGTCCATATATTTGCGTGACAGCTTGGCCACATCCTCAGGAAACGTAGCGGAGAATAACATGGTAACCCTGTCACGAGGCAGCGCTTGAATGATCGACTGAACTTGCTCAATAAAGCCCATATTCAGCATCTCATCAGCTTCATCGATAACGAGATAGGCAATCCGCTCTAGCGATAGCGTGCCGCGTTCAATATGGTCCAGCACACGTCCAGGCGTACCTACTGCGATATGCGTTCTTTGTTTTAACTCGGCCTTTTGGATATGAAAAGGATGTTTCCCAAAAAGAGGTGTCGCCTTGATCCGCTTAAAGCGTCCAATATTCGTTATGTCTTCGTTGACCTGTAACGCGAGTTCACGGGTTGGCGTTAGAATTAATGCTTGCGGCTTATTTTCATTCCAATCCACTAGCTCGCAGAGCGGGATGCCATAAGCAGCTGTTTTGCCGCTGCCTGTTTGCGATTTGACAACAAGATCCTTCTTCTCAAGCGCAACAGGAATGACCTCTGTCTGAACCTGTGTCGGTGTCTCATAACCCAAACTATTGAGCGCTCTCCCAATCTCTTCACTTAATTGGTAATCTGTAAAATGCTTCTCACTCATCTTTAACCTCTTCTACGCTATATTCGAATACCTATATATACAGTTCCACCGTACATCTATTGTATACTCATCCATTATACTCTGAAGCCAATGATATTTATCGGTACATTCATGAACGAAAAGGACATACAGTTGGATGCCCTGAAATTTCTCCTTTCGTGTGCTACGGTGAACCGTATCATAAGTGATATAAATTTACTTTGATGCAGATGTTGAGCAATTCCGTTAACAGATGGATATTATGGTGTGTCTGAAACTCCTATGAAAAAATTTTGATCATAAGCGCTTCGTAAAATCATTGACAGAAGAAAATCAGAGCACTAATATAACTTACGTAAACGTTTAACAAGTGTGGTCAATACCCTTCTTATATTAGCTTTTTATAGTTAGTAAACGTTTACTATGGAGAGGTGGTTTTATGGCGGCTACTATTAAGGACATTGCACGGGTTGCGGGTGTTTCCATAGCGACTGTTTCAAGGGTGATTAACAATCTTGGCGGATACAATGAGGAAACCGAGAAAAAAGTTCTGGCCGTTGCCAAAGCATTAGAATATAGAAAAAATGAAAATGCTAGAAGTTTGGTGCAGAAGTCGACTAAGACAATCGGTGTAATTATGCCAGAGGTCACTACAGCATTTTATGGTGACATTATAAAAGGGATAGAGGATGTTTCTTACGAGCATGGGTACAGTGTTATATTAACTCATGCCGGTATGAGTGGTGCCCGAATCCATGAGAGTATGAATCTGATGGGCGAACGAAGAGTAGATGGGCTCATTATTGTTTCTGTTGAACTCCACGAGGCAGAGATCGAATCTTTGTCATCTCTGGGTATACTCTTTATCTTGCTCTCTACCAAAACCAATCGAGAAGATACGCCTTATATTAAAGTTGATGATTTTAGTGCGGCGTATACAGCAGTCAATTATCTTATTGAGAATAACCATCGAATCATAGGTATGGCAGGGGCTAATCCTGATGATTCTATAGCGGGTTCCCCAAGAATTAATGGCTATATTCAAGCACTGCAAGATCATAGCATAAAGGTAGACTTAAATCTTATTAAGGCAGGGGATTTTAGCTTTGAATCAGGAAAAAAAGCCATGCAGGAGTTTATTGAACATCATGCAGAGGTTACGGCTGTGTTCTGCGCAAGTGATGAGGCTGCATTAGGTATCATTTCGACTTGTTTTGAAAATGACCTTCAAGTACCAAAGGATATTTCAGTCGTTGGCTATGATAATTCCAAGGTTTCACATATGTCGATTCCTCCCCTTACAACAGTAGCACAGCCTTTATACGAAATGGGGAGAGAAGGCTGCTTGAGCTTGATTGCCTCTATCCAAAATAAAATCAAGATTGAGTCCAAAGTTATTCCACATGAATTAGTTATACGCAAGTCAGTAAAAAAATTATCTTAAAGCGAGATAATTTTTTGTGCATTACGTAAACGTTTACGTTGCATTTATACCCTTCAAAATTTAGCTAGAAGTGGAGTGAAAGTATTATGGAAGCAATGAAAGAAAAGAGAGAAGCTATAACCAGAGAAAAAGATGTAAAGTGGTGGCAGACGGCTGTAGTCTATCAAATCTACCCGCGAAGCTTTCAGGATAGTGATGGAGATGGGATCGGTGATTTGAGAGGAATCATAAACCGGATTGACTACTTGAAATTGTTAGGGATTACTGCTATTTGGTTATCACCCGTCTATAAATCTCCTAATGATGACAATGGTTATGATATTAGTGATTACCAAGACATTATGGATGAATTCGGTACGATGGATGATATGGAAGAATTGATTGCTAAGGCGAATGAGGGCGGCATCAAAATCATTATGGACCTAGTCGTTAATCATACATCAGATGAGCACAAATGGTTTATTGAAGCTAAAAAAAGTCGGGATAATGAATATCGAGATTACTATGTTTGGCGTGATCCAGTAAATGGGGACGTTCCTAATGGTCTAGGTTCTATATTTAGTGGTTCTGCTTGGGAATTGGATGAAGCAAGCGGCCAGTATTACTTGCATTTATTCAGCAGACGCCAACCAGATTTGAATTGGGAGAACGAAAAAGTTCGCCAAGAGGTCTACGATATGATGAATTTTTGGTTAGATAAAGGTGTAGGCGGCTTCCGTATGGACGTTATCGATTTGATCGGTAAAATTCCGGATAAAGAAATTACGGGTAACGGACCAAATCTGCATGAATATCTGCAAGAAATGAACCAAAAAACGTTCGGTTCTCATGATGTCCTTACTGTAGGCGAAACTTGGGGAGCAACACCAGAAATTGCGAAACTATATTCTGATCCAGCACGAAATGAGCTATCTATGGTGTTCCAATTTGAGCATGTAAGTTTAGACCAGCAAGAAGGCAAAGATAAATGGGATCTAAAACCTTTGAATATTGCGGAATTAAAAAAGGTTTTAGTGAAGTGGCAAACATCGTTGGGTGATCAAGGGTGGAATAGTTTATTTTGGAACAACCATGACTTGCCGCGAATTGTTTCAAGATGGGGTAATGATAAACAATTTCATGATCAAAGTGCGAAAATGTTTGCCGTTCTCTTACACATGATGAAAGGTACACCTTACATCTATCAAGGTGAAGAAATTGGAATGACCAATTATCCGGTTTCGAGTATTGATGAAGTAGAAGATATTGAATCTGTGAATATGTATCATGCTCGCTTGGCTAATGGGTATGCTGTAAGTGATATCATTGAGTCTATTAACGCAAAAGGAAGAGATAACGCTCGTACACCGATGCAATGGGATGGCAGTGACAACGCAGGCTTTACTACCGGTACGCCTTGGTTACACGTTAATCAGAACCACACAACCATTAATGTAAAACAAAATATTGAAAATCCAGATTCTATTTTCTATACGTATCAACGTTTAATCCAGCTGCGTAAAGACAACCCGATTATAGTATGGGGCGAATTTGAACTGATAGAAAGTACTCCTGACGATGTGTTTGCTTACTATCGCTTATATGAAGGAGAAAAATGGCTCGTTGCTGCGAATATTTCTGAGAAGAAAAATGATTTTTCTGTAGATGAGGAAGTCTTCGAAATCATTATGAGTAACTACAATCGTACAGAAATCGATGTCAAACATCTAATGTTAAGACCGTATGAAGTATTTGCGTTAAAGGTATAAATGTTAAGGCTCACACGCTTTTTGTGTGAGCTTTTTTCATAAGTAGATCTTCATCCTCCTACATAATTCCTTTAGGATTTGTTCTGTTTTTTCTATTAACCGATCCAGTTCTTTTTCCTTCACGATCTCTAAGCTTTGCCCATCTTCATGAATGATATAATTCAACTTGCCAACAAACACCACGATTTCAAGCCCGGGATTATAGTCCGTGTGCAATAGATGTAAAAGATCAACCAGTACCAGATCGGAGTTGGGCAGTGTCTTGTTCTCATAAATATATAGAGTTCGGATCATGGCAATGAGCGCCGAATGACAAAGGAAGAGTGAGGTTTTGAACTGATTATGATTTCTCATGATATGGGCCAACTTCATATGATATAGAGCGAGTTGATAATAATCATTTGTTCTATGAAGTATTCTATCCTCCATGGCTGTTGCCTCCTAATGGAAAAAGGAATGTTACACATATTATAATACTTATAAATATTAAATTAAATAATAATATTTATTGTTTGGTGTTTACCTTTATGAAACTTGTCTACACTTTGGACATGGAGAGGTGAATGCCGTGAAGGATAAGGAAGTATTGAAGCTCGTAGGAACCCGAATTCGTGCTCTGCGCAGGGAAAGAGGATTGTCTCAGGAGGCTCTTGGTGAGAAGGGTGGATTTCATTTTTCATACATCGGGCAGATTGAACGTGGGGAGAAGAATGTATCCTTAATAAATTTGCAGAAGATTGCTGGGGCTCTAGAGGTCAATTTGATGCAGTTATTTGCCTATGTGAATGAGGATTTTATGGTGACCTCTACGGAGAGCGATATTCAAGATATCGTCAGCTTACTTCGCGAAGCCAATGATGAGAAGCTGCGGCTGGCTAAAAATGTGCTGAGAGAAATCTTAAAGGGCAACGCTTCTACATAGATTATGATCCGACGATTTGACTATTTTATAGCTCCATACTCCATTTGAATCAGATTCATATTAAAAGGCCAAAGCATGGCCGCTACCCGATCATTCAGAGGCGTGTACCCGATTTCAGGGGATGACTGCCTCTTTTTTGCGTTTGTTTGAGTGCTTGAAATTGTTAATTCATAAGGAAAATTTGCATCGTAAGTATTAAAGAGTATATAGTGTTCGAATTTGAAGGTAGAGATCACTGTGTTAAAGTTGCGGACCTGCTGCCCATATGACACTGTCATACCAAGTGGCTGACGGCTGTGAATATCGTCTGTTTCTGTTCAGGGATAAGATAAAAGTACGAATGAACGGAGGGGATAATGATCGTTATGAAAGGGACCGGCAGCAGGTTACGCTTGTTGGACATTTTGAGGGGCTTTGCGGTATTGGGAACGCTGGGCACGAATATATGGATTTTTGCTCATATGGGTGACTTGAATTATATTTTCACCTTTATTGACAATGAATGGTGGACCTCCATTCAAGACTTCGTAAGAGTGTTCGTCCTGTTTCTGGTCAATGGCAAGCTTCTCGGCTTGTTGACCATTATGTTCGGGGTCGGACTGGAGATGAAGTATCAGCAGGCATTAAAAAGAGGAAACGCATGGCCCGGCATGTATATGTGGACATCTGTTATCCTTTTGACAGAGGGATTCATTCATTTCACACTAGTCATGGAATATGACATTCTCATGAGCTACGGCATCACGGCTATTATTACTGCTTTCATTATAAAAGGCGGAGACCGCGCCATTCGCAGAACGATGAAGATCATCGGTGGATTGCATGGGGCGGTTATGCTGCTCATTTTAATCTTCTTTACCTATCTTGCCGTAACAGGTGGCAATATTTCTTTAGGCGATATGAAGGAGACTGTATTGTTATATACGGAGGGTAATTGGTTTCAGCAGGTAGCGTACAGGTTGGGGAATTTTATGATACTGCGCACTGAGGTTCTATTTGTAATCCCGATGAACATTTTTCTGTTCCTGCTGGGCATACGTATAATGAGGTCGGGGGTCTTTGCTCCTGATGAGAATGGCAAGAAAAAACGGAAGAAGCTTTTTCACATTGGATTTTGCGTAGGCCTTCCGCTTAATTTACTTATTTTCATACCCGGTGGATATTTTGATTTGCCTGTGCGCTATTTATTTGCACCAATCCTTGCTATCGGATATATCGGGTTGATCGCCAAGCTGGTAGAAGCCAATGAGAAGTTATGGCTGTGGAGCAAGCTTGAACAAGTAGGCAAAATGTCGCTCAGCTGTTATGTGATGCAAAATGTCATTTCTGCAGTCATTTTTTATGGATGGGGCTTCAGATTGGGCGGCAGAGTGGATTCGGTCACCATCGTATTGATCTGGCTCGTGATATGCTATTTCCAAATCATTTTTGCTTCCATATGGCTGAAGCAATTCAAGTATGGTCCAATGGAAGCAGCGTGAAGATTCACCTCAAGTCTCATAAGTAAATCAGTAACGAAAGAGATGAACAAATAAGGTGTGTATGAACGATGAAAAGAAAAATATATCCCCTAGAGCATATTGAAAAATATCTTATGATTGATGTATTTGTCATTATAGTTTTAGTTTTTAACGTGTTCTTTAAAAAAGACACCATCCATTGGGGGATCAAGGTAGGATTTCTTTTGTTGTTCGTGGCATCTTATTATGTTGGACTATGGTATCGGGACTGGCGGTTGCTTGTGGCCAGTCTCGTTGGCTTCTCATTGCTTTTAACTTTTGGCATTTACGCAGGCAATTGGGTCTTGCTATACGGCTTTGTATTTGCTGATTTGCTTGGCAGAGCCCATCGGATGGCGATTATGATCGTCGGGATGGCTGGAATTATAGCGATGTTTGTGCTGTTCAGTTGGATTAATGCGGGAAGTCCTTTTGCGTTTATTTCAACATTGGAACTTCTGTTTATGGTTGCCCAGCTTGTAGTGCCTGTTGTGGTGTATACGAGAGGAAAGGCGAATATCTTGAAGGAAAAGCTGGCGGTCGCCAATGCCCAGCTTGAGCGATATATTCAGGAGGAGGAACGAAATCGGATTGCTAGGGATCTCCATGATACGCTCGGTCAGACCTTAACGATGATCAAATTGAAAAGTGAGCTAACGATGAGATTGGTGGAGAAAAACCCGGAAAAGGCGAAACATGAGCTGCATGATATTTTGAACACTTCACGTTATGCGTTAAAGCAGGTGAGGGAGCTCGTCACCGACATGAAATTTATTTCCCTTAAGAAGGAAATGGAACTTTCAAAGGATATTTTACAAAATGCTGGAATTGAATTAGTCGTGAAGGATGAGGGGGCCATGCTCCCCTTGTCGAATGTGGCCGAAACGATGCTGGCACTTTCCGTTAGAGAAGCCATTACCAACATCATTAAACATAGCTTAGCCGACCAGTGTACAATCACACCATACGTTGAGACGGAGTATTACTGTATCCAAGTGAGCGATAACGGGCATGGAAACTTGAGACAGGGAGAAGGAAACGGCTTGCACACGATGAAGGAAAGAATGACGATGCTGCAGGGAGATATGTATATGATGGCAAGTCCGGGCCAAGGAACGGTTATTACGCTTAAGGTACCACTGATAAGCAACGGGAGGGTGTAGCGAGGTGATACGTATAGTCATCGCAGAAGATCAGAAATTGCTTCGGGGGACGTTGACAGCGTTGTTATCTATGGAGGAGGATATGGAAATCGTAGCGGAAGCAGAGAATGGACAGGCGGCATGGGAAGCTATTGGTCATTATGAGCCGGATGTGTGCTTGCTCGACATCGAGATCCCTTTCCTTTCAGGACTTGAAATTGCAGAGAGACTCAGACAAGAAGGACGCTCCACAAAAATCATCATCGTAACGACATTCGCTCGCCCCGGTTTCTTGCAAAAAGCAATGGAATTAAAGGTAGAAGGCTATTTATTAAAAGATGAACCGATTGATTTCTTAATCCAATCCATCCGCAAGGTAATGGCTGGTGAGCGAGTGATTAGCACCGACTTGGCGGCGGTTCTTTTCCTTAGGGAAGAAAATCCGCTAACCGAACGCGAAACGGATGTATTGCGATTGTCCAAGTCTGGACTGTCGACCAAGGAAATAGCCAAGCAATTATTTCTGACGGAGGGGACCGTCCGGAATTACTTGTCTATCGCCATTCAAAAGCTAGGGGTGCAGACCAGGCAGCAGGCGACTGAAAAAGCGAATGAGCGCGGGTGGATTTCGTAAACAGGGTAAATATCAGTACTAAAAGGTGCTGCAAGCTCTGCCATGTTGGAGAGAGCTATGCTGGAAATGGTATAATTGCAAAAAGGCATTAGAGTGGGAGGCATGAATGATGAGAGAGGATCTTTTGGCACAGCTGGATGAGTGGCATGAAGAAGATGAATTTGAAGAAATCGTAGATGCCGTTATGGAGATTCCTACGGAGGACAGAGATTATGTACTGATCAGTCATTTGGGCAGAGCGATGAATAATCTCGAACGTTACGAAGAGGCGATTGAACAGTTCTTAACCATTTCAGAAGAGGGTAAGGATGATCCGCTTTGGCATTACCGCATGGGGGTTGCCTATTATTATTTGGAACAATATGATGATGCCTTAAGAGAATTTGAAATCGCAGATCAATTAGATCCTGAAGATGAGGATACTTTGGAGTTCCTGGATTGGATTCGGAGTAAAACCGCTCAGAAGACTGCAGAAGAGGCCACTGTGTCTAGTGTCCAGTTTGATACGGACTTCGATTTCACGAACTTTTGGGATGACAGTGAGCATGCGTTGGAACAATATGTTTCGGATCCCCCCACAGATGAGCTAATTGCTTCCGTGGAAGAGGAACTGGTCTTCAAGTTGCCAGCTTTCTATATTAATATGATGAAGGTACATAACGGGGGAATTCCCCACAACCGGTGTTTCCCTAAAGGGGAAGCAGTTTGCGGGGCAGAAGACTATATCAGGATTTCAGGTATTCTGGGAATTGGACGAGAGAAGAGAAAGTCGCTGTGCGGAGATTTAGGCAGCCGGTCTGTGATTGAGGATGGAGGTTATCCTGAAATCGGTGTGGTGATTTGTGATTGTCCTTCGGAGTCTAGGGTGGTGATGCTGGATTACCGTTCATCCGGAAATGACAGCGAACCAGAAGTTGTTCATGTGGATAAAGAGAATAATCACAAGATTACCAGCCTTGCCCCAAACTTTGAGGCTTTTATTCGCGGATTGGTGAATGAGGAGATTTACGAGGTTTAAGCAGTAGCATGGCTTATCTAGACACCGGCTGGACATATACAGCATCTTGGAAAATGCGGATAGGCGCAGGTCTATCAAAGAAACCACTCCAAATTCAAATTAGGAGTGGTTTTACTTTATATACCAATATATATCTTATGGTCAAACTGTACTTTATGTTTAGATATACTACGGGGAGCCGTAAAGCTTTTTAACCCTGTTCCTCTCCATCCATGCAGTAGCCCAGTCAACCAGCGGCCGTTGTTCCAGAAATCGGACTTCGGCGTTTCCGACTCTATGAATTCTGATATTCATTTCTTTATCATATTCCTCGCCTAAGCGGACAAAATCTCCATCGTCCACAGCCTGTGTTTCGTAAGTTACCCACTTTCGCTTGCCTTCATCCATAATTGCACTGCTTTCATAGACAAATTTCTTAGTAGGATAATTGGCTCTGGTTTCCGACAGATGCAGCGACGTATTTTTATCATAGCCGACGCCTATTAAGAGCACATAACCATTCAGTTGATACAATTTATCCAACGGAGAGCCCTTGCTAAAAATATTGCATAAATCATGGTTTTGCGTTAAATATTCCGCATGCTTGCCTACTGCGGCTATAGATCGTGCAGGGTGATCTGATCGTTTGGATCCCGGCCACTTGCGAAACATTTCGGCCACGACTCCCATGCTGATTGCCGGAGTAATTTCTTTATCATAGGCGGGCCAGTGTTCCCGAATAATCGGCCACCATTCCATAGGTTCTTCCCAGTGGACGCCTGTTGAAGGATCGAGATTCTTCCATGTCTGGGATGGCATCATCAATGTCCCTTCTTCACCGACAATTTCAAGAAGGGACCGAATTAATGTTTCGGGTCCACCTACAACAAAACCGAGTTTGCTTAAAGAAGCATGTACGAATATGTGTTGTCCTTTTGTTAGTCCGCAGTTTTTAAATTGGTTGATTAGATCTTCTTTCGTTAAGATGGCTCTTGTTTCTTTTATTTCAGTCATATTACCTCCGCCTTTCATTAAAAAAAAGACAACCCCGCTGCAAGTAGCGGGGTTGTCTCTAGCGTAGCCAGGGAAGCAGTGCCCTTCGATTAATTTTCTATATTATACCAGCTACATTCATTTACAACAATATCTCCTGGCAGAAAAATTTGCCGTTACAGCAGCGTGGTGCCAATCGCTAGAACTACTCTGTCCGCTTCAATTTGAAGCGGAGCACTAGTGACTGCAGTTCTTCGGCGATGCCGGCAAGATGCGCAGCGGAGGCGGCAACTTCCTCCATCGAAGCATTCTGTTCTTCGCTAGAAGCGGCGACAAGGTCGACCTCTTGTCCAGTGGCCTGGCTAAGGGCACTAGATTTATCAAACGCCGTAATCATCTCTTTATTTGACTCCATCAACCGTTCGCTGACGCTAGCCACTTGGCCGAGCTGCGTGTCAATGCGTCCAATCGCTTCATACATCTCCTTGAACTGTAGCTCGACCGATTGCGTCATTTCGCTTCCGGTTGCGGCAGATTCCACGCCTTCCTCCATGCGTCCAACCATGTGGCGGGCACGTTCCTGCACCTCCCTGATTAAGGTGGCAATCTTCTCGGCGGCAGACGCTGTCTGATCAGCCAGCTTGCGCACCTCCAGAGCGACGACGGCAAATCCGCGGCCTTCCTGACCGGCCCGCGCCGCTTCAATGGAGGCGTTCAGCGCAAGTAAATTGGTCTGCGAAGCAATTTCCTGAATGAAATTCGTTACCCCGCTAATTTCCCCGGCAACCTGGTTTAGCTCCTCCGTCTCATTTTTAGAGCGATTGGAGTGCTCAAGAATGGTATCCATCTGTTGTCTCGCGGCGCCGAGAGATTTCTCCCCTTTGTTCGCCAGAACATTGATCAATTGAGACATTTCAGTGCTCTTATGTATAGTGCGAATGGCATCATCGAGTTCATGCTGGGCATGCTCCGCCGTTTGCTTAACGGCGTCCATGCTTACATTCATATCGGACGACATGGACGATATTTCTTGCATGGAGGAGGCGACTTGTTCAATCGTTACGACGTTCTGCTCTGAAGTAGCGGACAATTGCTGCGAAGAAGCAGATATTTGCTCGGAATGATCGGTAATTAGCAGCAGCACATCGGACAACGATTGCGACATCGTATTGAAGTTCGATTGCAGTTGCCCAATCTCATCCGTTCTTCCGCTCTCGATGGACCGGACAGTCAAATCGCCATGGGCGATGGAGTCGGTCAGTTGCTTCAATTGCAGTACAGGTCGTATCATCCGTTTCATGAATACCCAAATAAATAAGGAAATGAGGGCTAGCAGCAGTGCGATAAACAGGAACGAAATCCACAACAAGGGTCCGGTTTTATGATTAATTTCACTCCAATCAATGACGGATACAACGTTTAAGCCGAGCGAATTTTGATTGTTAAAATGGTAATATTCCTGACGATCTTTATCGGCAAGCATGAACGAGCCTTCAGCTTGATTGCGCATCACTTGGAACCGCTCGTCTTGAAGCGGCTCACCTTGCTGGAATCGCGGATGCGACAACGTTACGTTGTTCCGATCGAACAAGCTGACATATCCCTGTTCTCCGATCTTGTATGTACCTACCAGTTTGTTTAAGTGATCGATGGCAACATCGATTCCTGCTACGCCTGAACCGTCGGAAAGCGTCTTGGCAAACGTAATGACGTAGCTTCCAGTTACGACGTCGATATATGGAGACGTCATAATGATCTGACCTTTATTCTGAATCGCTTGCTTGTACCATTCGCGTGTAGTCGGATCGTAACCTTTGCTGTCCTCATCAGAAGAGTTGTAGTATCGATCGTCGTAGAACATGAAAGCGGCCAACACATTATCGATGTCTTCCTCTATATGGATGATACGGTCTTTGATATGCGCTTCCGATTTTTCTCCTGGAGGGACACTGAAATCGGCAAAGCTGTCAATTGTGACGGAATAATCACTGTGCGAATTATTAAGAACATGAGTAATCATTGTTGTAACGGCTTCGACTTGGGACAACAATTCACGCTCTAGTTGGTTGCGAGCAAGTTGTGTCAAGGAAAGGCTTAGAATGACGGTGGGGACGGCGATAAGCAAGACAAGGAAGAGCAGCATCTGCTTAGATAGGGATGCTTTATAACGGGTAAACACTTTTTTGATCATCTGTGATGACTCCTCTCAAAGCTGTAAGATAATTAGTTGCTTAGGGCGACAATATTAATTATTTTATATTTAATATTTATCGGAAAATTGGAAATAAAAGTGTATATAAAACACGTTCTTAAATAATAGTAATTAGTGGAAAATAGTAATAACAACCCCGAACCCGTGATTTATTAGATTGAAATTACTGAAAATGACGGACAGCAGTAAACGAAGTATCAAAAAAGGGATGGATTTAGCGTATTGGCTATCCATCCCTTTTAAATTTAGCTGTTTTACTTTATATACTAATTTCGGGAGATCTTTATTTAGTTTCGGCTGCCGGAATGCCGACCATGCCGTTTTGACGATACTCGCTTGGCGTGACGCCGTACTTTTTGCGAAACAACTGGGAGAAATGCCGTATGTCCTGATAGCCGATCCGTTCCGCGATCTCCGCCAGCTTCAGCTTTGGATTTTGCAGCAGCTGCTTGGCCTGTTCCAGTCTCAATTGAATCACGTACTCCTTGAAGCCGCAGCCTGTTTTTTGTTTAAACAGCTGACTGAAATAAACTGGATTCAGATAAACGACGGACGCAACCTTATCCAGTGATAAATCTGCATGATAATGCGTTCTGATATACTGCAGGGCTACCTCCACCGCTTGATCGCCGCCGCTGGCATAATGCTCGTAAACCTGTGTCGAGGACGCTTTCCACATGCGCTGAACTTCTCCGGGCACCTGATTGAAATCGCATATCCGCTCTGTACTCATGATTTGGAAGGGCACCTTCAAATACTTGATCAAATGTCCTCTCAGCTGTTCGATCAGGACGGGAAGGCCAGCGCTTTCGTTCAAGGTTACGAGCCCCAAGAGGCTTTTGTTGTCCAAAATGCTGACAAAACCGTTCCCATATTGATGGATCAACTCCTCCAGCACGTTTTCGATAATAAAATGCTCCAGCCTCACGACTTTATCCGTCTCCATCCTGACCATCAGAAGGTGGAAATCCGGATGGCTCTCCATAAAAGGGTGGATATCGATTCGTCCGATATCCAGTCCCGATGCCCAGCGCTTAAAGACGGCCTCCCGCAAGTATTTGCGGTTCGCCTGAAGCAGCTGCGCCTCCTTCGTCAGCCGATTTTCCCGCTCGATCTCCTCGCTCAGCTTATCGATCATCTGGCCCAGCACATCCTTGCCGATCGGCTTAAGGAGATAATCCTTGGCTCCCAAACGGACGGCTTCCTGGGCATAGGCAAACTCGGAATAAGCGGAAATGACCACCCATTTCATGTACGGATATCTCTTGCTCGCGATATTCATTAGTTCAAGTCCCGTCATGCTCGGCATGAGGATATCCGTCAGCACAATATGGATCCTGTGGTTGCGCAGGATAATCAGCGCTTCTTCTGGGTTAGACGCCAAATAGGTGCGAAATTCGGGAAAGCGTTGCCGTAATGTCCGCTGAATGCCCTCCCGAATGACCGTTTCGTCATCAACTATGAGAATGTCCATTCCTCTCCACCTTTCCCGGGCAGGGGAATAACGATCGTTACCGTTGTCCCTATTCCGCTTTGGCTCTCAATTCTTAATCCGTAGTAATCGCCAAACATGAGTTTTATCCGCCGGTGTACATTAGGCAGACCGATGCCGCGTCTTGTCGGTTGATCAGGGAGTTCGGCATTCTTCACGGTAAAAGCGCGACCTTTCCCTTTCTCTTCCTCATCCTTGTTCCGGTTCGTCCCGCTGTCCGCAAGCGACTCCCTGATTTGCTGCAGCATCCATTCCTCCATACCGACGCCGTTATCGGCAATAACGATGTGAAGCTCCCGTTCATCAACTTCCGTATACACTCGAAGCACGCCCGGGCGGTCTAGCGGTTCCAGTCCGCTTTTGACCGCATTCTCAATAATCGGCTGAATGGTCATCTTCGGCAGCACAACATTCAGCCAGCGGCTGTCGACTTGAATATCGGTATGGACCCTGCCCTCCAGACGGCTTTCAATAATCGTCATATAATGGCGCATCTGATCGATCTCCTGCTCAAGCGTCGTCCGGGAGGCTTCCTGCCAGTCGCTGCTGTACCGGAACATATGCGACAATGCCAGGACGACGCGTCCCAGCCTGTCATTCTCTCGTTCGTCCAGCATCCAGTAGATCATATCGAGCGTATTGTACAAAAAATGTGGATTCACCTGGGATTGCAGGGCCTGAAGCTGTGCATTCTTCTCGCTGATGGACGCGCTCGTAATCCCGTCGATCAGATCATCCATCCGGTTCACCATCCGATTGAAGGACGATACCAGACTGTTGATTTCCTCAAACGACTTCACGTTCACGGAACCTCTGAAATTCCCCATTTCCACCTGTTTCATCTCCCGGATCAGCAGTTTTAACGGAGAAGCGATATTACGGGAAATCAAGGTGGCCAAGGCGGTAGATATCAGGACCAGAATCAGGATGACATACAAGAGATACTGCCTTGTTTTATCCACTTCGGCGCTGATGTCCCCCTTGGGCGTCAAGCCGTATACTGTCCATTCGGCCATTGCGGCGTTTGCCGCCACAATAAGTTGATCGCTCCGGTTGTCGACAAGGACCTGACCATTCCGGGGACGGGGAAGCTGCCCGAAGCGAAGGGTTTGTACCTTCTTGTCATCCGTGGAAGCGATGACGTGGCTGTCTTTATCGACGATGTAAACCTGACTGTTCGGGCTGATAGTCACATTGGATAGGGCGGCCAGGATGGGCCCGGGCTTGGTTTCAATCAGAACGACTCCCTGTTCTTTTTGGCTCGTTAAATCAAACAGCTTGCGGCCAAACACAAAGACGGGATCCTCCTGAAAGCTGTTGATGACGGAGTTTCGGAACAGGCCCATCCAAACCATCTCCCCATTCGAGTCCTGAAGCTTCCGGTACCATTCCGATGAAGAGTAATCGACATCCACTACACCCGCATATCTGGGTTCATAATGGTAGCTCTTTCCCGCTCTGCTGATGACATGAATCCCGACAATATCATCCCGTGAAAAATAAATGGCGCCAATGATATTGGTGATGGTCCGTTCGTCGATGACGCTAAGCGAAGGATTTTGGCTCTTGTCCCTTTCCTGGAGCAGCCTTAACAGCTCATAATTGCTGTTCAGCGATTTGGTAACACTGTTATATCCCTCAAGGAGCAGATTGAACAGCCCGGCCGTCTGGGAGATGTTTTTCTCCGCCATGTCGCTGATTTTCCCGTGGATAATATCTGTAATTTTCTGATAATACAGAAAGCTTCCGATCAATAAGAGTGCCGTCATACTTGAAAGAAACAGCAGAAACAAACGATTGTGAATAGTATGCTTGCTGCGGCCCACGATAGTCCTTCTCCTTTCAAATATGCGGTATAAAGTCCTTATTTCACCATAACACCGTAGGTATATATCCGTATACGGAAAAAGGAGGATGAAAGTTAACCTTTCACCGCTCCTGAAACCATACCTTTTGTAATTTTATCTGCAAGCAAGAAGTAAATCAGAATGACGGGCAAAGCCCCAAGCACGAGGAAAGCGCCGATAGCCCCGTAATTTACCGAGTACTGGCTGACAAAGCTGTTTACTCCGAACGGAAGCGTCTTTAGCTTTTCGGCAGAAATAAACGTTGCCGCCAAAATGTACTCGTTCCAGATATTAATGAAGGTTAGAATACTGACCGTCATCATTGGAGGAACCGAGATCGGCAGGATAATGCTGCGGAAAATCCGGAATATCCCCGCTCCGTCAATGACTGCGGATTCCTCAATCTCGTGCGGTATGGACTTCATAAAACCGCTGAGGATGAACACGGCAATCGGTGTCTGAAAAGCAATGTAAGGAAGTATGATCGAAAGATGCGTGTTCAGAATGCTCAGATTTTTAAAAATAATCATGAGCGGCAGCAGGGTAGCTTGAAGCGGGATCATCATCCCGATCAAAAAGACCAGTAGCACCATTTGCCCATATTTCCAACGGAATCTGCTGATGGCAAAGGATGCAAGCGAACTTAGCAGCAGCACGCCCGCCATGGTGATCGAAGTCACGAAAAAGCTGTTCAACAGATACCGAAAGTAGTTGCCGGAATTCACCGCATCGGTAAAGTTATTCCACTGCGGGGCGGCCGGCAGCGAGAAGAAGCTGCCCGACAGGATCTCCTCATTCGTCTTCAGCGAGTAAATCAAAAGCCACAGCAGCGGATACAGCTGCGTTATAAGCAGAACGGAAAGGAACAGCAGAACAAGTCCCTTGGCAACGGGTATCTTTTTCTTTTTTTCTACAGTCAGCGGTTTGCCCGAAAAGGCCGGAACGGTCCGACTCATGGCTGCAATCCCTCCTTCACGTATATTTGCGCTCCAGCCGGGAGAACAGGAAGTTAATGATGACGGTTGCCGTCAGGCACAGCACGACAAGAAATGCCGCGATGGAGCTTCCGTACCCGTACTTCATGGATAAGAAGGACATGTTGTACATATGGGTGGAAATCACGTCCGTAGCGTGTGCCGGTCCGCCGCCCGTCATGACCATGATCATGTCAAATGCCTGCAGGGACCCGATAAAAGCAAGCACGATCGATATTTTAAAGATCGGAATATTCATCGGAAACGTAATGTGCCAATCGGCCTTCAACCCATCAGCTCCATCGATTTTTGCCGCTTCGATGACATCGGAGGGGATATTTTGAATCCCGGTAAACTGAATGAGCGTATGGTAACCCAGATACTGCCATAAGGCCACAAAATAAAGTGAATACATCGCTACATCCGGGTCTGTCAGCCAAGCCCTTGTCCAATCGTTGAGATGAAGGGCTTCGAGTAACTGATTCAGCATGCCGCCCATGGAAGCGGGATTATAGATCGTTTTCCACAGCTGGCCGATAATGACCACGGACAGGATCACCGGAAGAAAGTAACTAGATACGAGAAAATTCGGTTTTTTGATAAAACGGTTCAGCAGTATGGCGACAAACAGAGCCACCGGAATCTCCAGCATGGAAAAGACGGCAAACATCAGGGTGCGCTTAACGGAAGGCCAGAAAACCGGATCGTCAAACAAAAGCTTTTTGAAGTTGTCCAGACCTATAAAACGGGATTCGCCAATGCCGTTCCAATCGAGCAGTCCGCTATACATCGATACCAGAATCGGGACAAATACAAGACACACATAGAGCAGCAAACACGGCAGCACGAAAGCGGCTATCGTCCATTTGGAGACTCTCAATACATTCACGTTAAGGCTCTCCTCCTCAATCAGTCCAAATATCAGAGCCGATAATGCATACGCAGGATTCGGCATGGAGGGATCCTTCGGGAAGACCCCTTCATACCGCACGGTTACAGTTTCTATTTATTGCTTTCAAAAGCGGCTTGATGCTCTTTGGCCACTTCGGCAGGATCCTTCTGCTGAACGAACAAATTCTGGATACTCGTCAAGTGAGCCTGGGAAGTTCCCGGATTCATCGTGTTATCAAAAGCAATATCCCCGCCTTTAACCTGCTTAAACAGGTCCAGCACCTCCATCGACATATCCGAATATCCGGCAGTCTTAAAGTCTCCTTCCACTTTTTGCCCCAGACCGATGGCCCCTTTGACCTCAAACGCTATTTTCGGGAATTCCAGCATAAAATAGTTAAGAAAGTCCTTAGTTTCCTCCAGGTGCTTGCTGTTTGCGGATATCGCAAACGCGCTTCCCGGGGCCAGCATAAACTCGTCAGGATTGCCTTTGCCGTTAACCGTCGGAAATTTGAAGACGCCGACTTTACTGCTTACGGAGGAGGTTTCTATGCCGCCCGTTGCCCAACTGCCCATGTAATACATCGCAGCCTTGCCGGTCTTGAACAGATTCTCGCCGGCGTTGTAATCAAAGGACGTTACCCCTTCCTGGAAGGCTCCGGCCTGAATCAGGTCCTGCATGCTTGCTACCGCTTCCTTGAATGCGGGATCCTCAAACGTTTTCTTGCCGTCCGCAACATCCTTCAGAAATCCTGGTCCGTCGTTAGTGCGCAGCAGAATGTTCATGAACAGGAAGGAACCAGTCCAGGTGTCCTTTTCCCCGATCGCCATCGGCTGAATGCCCTTCGCCTTCAGCTGCTTTACAACGTCCACCATTTCTTCAAAGGTCGTCGGTACTTTCACGCCGGCTTGATCGAACAGCTCCTTGTTGTAATAAACCAGCCCGATATTGTTGCCGTCGGGAAGCGCATACAGATTGCCGTCAAAGGTATACCAATCCAGAATCCCTTCCTGGAATGTGTCCTTAAGCCCGTTCTTTTCCACCATATCATTGAGCGGGGCTAACAGCTTGGCGTCAACAAACGGTTTCATTTGTGCGGATGGATTTACAACCGTAATGTCCGGAACCTCTTTGGAGGCCGCTTGGGTCTTCAGCTTGAGCTTCTGCTGGTCAGTATTCAAGGAGTCGAGTTCAATCTTGATGTTCGGATTTTTAGCCTCGTAATCAGCTACGATCCGCTTCAGCATGGCGTCCTTGGGATCCGTGGGGTCAGTAAAGATATTTTGGAACGTAATCGTAATTTTCTCCTGCTTTGTCTGCCCGGTTCCCCCCGTATCGTTAGAAGCAGTGTTTGATCCGGCCGCATCTTTAGATGTGGATCCTCCACCGCCGCATGCCGTTAAGCTGACAGCCAGGATGCCCGCCATTACTAAGGAAAGAACATTCGACTTCTTTAACATTCGTAATCCCCCTTGTTTATTTGGATAGCTCCATTATCCCTTGGTCATGACAGCCCTTACAATGCGTGAACTTAAGATATTATGTTTGCTTTCTTTAGAATGTTGCATATCTTCAACAGAAACAACCGTCCGGGACAAGCCCGGACGGTTCGTATAAGTAAAAGCCGAGATTTTTTTAAGCTATATACGAGAATCGCTATCGCGGAACATGTTCCTGTAAATTCTGGGAAACAAATATATGGTGAAACCTTTTATTTACTTCACACGTCGTAAACCTAAGAACAAGAAATAACAATACCAATACACATCAAGGAGAGTATACACCATGAAAAAACAATCTTTCGTTCTTATGCTAGCAATCGTGTTAACTCTAGCGCTTAGCGCATGTTCCAACAATGAGGCGGCACCGATCGAATCAACTGTACCAGTAAAAGAAATGGTTGATAAGATGATTACAGAAGTAGAGCAACCGTCATTAATGGAGCTAGATGCAGATTCAGTGAAACAGCAATACCATTTAGATCCTGCCTTACTTGAGGATTATACCGTTAGGATTCCGATGATGAATGTGAAGACGAACGAAATTTCTGTCTTAAAAGTCAAGGATGAGAAAGACATCCCGACTATCGAGACCGCTATTAAACAATGTGCAGCAGACGTGCAAAAACAATTCGAAACATACCTTCCAGACCAATACGAGAATGCCAAGAATTATAAGCTTGTTACGAAAGGCAACTATCTGTTATTCGTTATTTCCGAAGACGCTGATGAGCTTGTGAAGTCATTCGATAGTTTCTTTGTTCAAAAGTAATCTTCCATGCTATTCAGCAGCCTACTGTTCCTATTCGTGTTCTTGCCGTTCGTCCTTGCGCTGTATTACATTTCGCCTTGGCGAATTAAAAATCTGATCTTATTCTTAAGCAGCCTCATCTTCTATGCGTGGGGCGAACCCGTATACATTGTCATCATGTTGCTATCCACCATTACAGATTACAGCTTCGGTCTACTACTCAGTAGGCCGAAGCTAAGTGCTGTTCAACGGAAGTGGATTGTCGTATGTTCCGTTGTCGTAAATCTGGGATTGCTATCGTACTTCAAATACGCAGATTTTCTTATTCTGAATGTGAATGAACTACTTGGAACGAATATCCCTTTAACAGAGCTACCGCTCCCGATCGGCATATCATTCTATACGTTTCAATCTATGTCCTACATCATTGATGTATATCGCGGAACGGCAAAAGCGCAGCGTAATTGGATTGACTTTGGGACGTTCGTCGCCTTGTTTCCGCAATTGGTTGCGGGTCCAATAATTCAATACAATACAATCGCAGAGCAATTACGTAAGCGTTCGGTGAATATCGAGAAGTTTGCGGAAGGGGTCAGGCGCTTCACGATTGGACTGGCCAAAAAGGTGCTACTTGCCAATAATATAGGACTACTCTGGGATACCATCTCTAGGTCTGACCTCGATACCATGCCTGTATTAACGGCTTGGCTAGGTATTATTGCTTTTGCTTTTCAAATCTACTTCGACTTTAGTGGTTATTCCGATATGGCTATTGGACTTGGTCTAATGTTCGGATTTCAATTTAACGAGAACTTCAACAAGCCTTATACCGCCCAGAGCATTACTGACTTCTGGCGCAGATGGCATATTTCTCTTAGCAGTTGGTTCCGTGATTACGTCTACATCCCGCTTGGTGGTAATCGCCGAGGACTTGGCATTCAATTGCGCAATATTCTAGTCGTATGGATACTTACAGGTATTTGGCATGGAGCAAGTTGGAATTTCTTATTATGGGGGTTGTACTTCGGCGTTATTCTCATCATCGAAAAATGGTGGGGTTTACGGTTACTGAGTCGCTTACCACGCTTCGTAAGACACATCTATGCACTTTTACTTATCCTCATTGGATGGGTGTTGTTTACTTTTGATCAACTTCCTATGGTGCGAGGCTATTTACAAGCGATGATGGGATTCAATCACCAACCACTCTTGGACAACACTACACTATACTTTGCATACACGAACGCGATTTTGATTATAGTATTGGTTATTGCATCTATGCCAAGGAAACAGCCCACGAAACATGAGACTAGACATCTATTGTCTCTCGTCTGGTATGGTTTACTATTCTTCCTATCAGTCGCCTACTTAGTAGACGCAACATTTAACCCATTTCTATATTTCCGATTCTAACTATGAGGAGGCTGTAGTTGATGAAGCAAAGGGCAGATCAGTTACTAGTTGGGGGATTTGTCCTAACGCTGTTTCTCATGTTGTTAACCTTTCTCTTACTTCCAAAGGAACATTTCTCCGAGTTAGAAAATCGCGTTCTACAGAGCGCTCCACATCTGACATGGGACAATCTTTTGTCCAAAAAGTATGCCGAAGATGCTGAAAGTTTCGTAACAGATCAATTTCCTTTTCGTTCAAAGTGGTTAGCGGTTAAATCCTCTGTTGAACAATTACGGCTACAGCAAGAGAACAACGGGATTTATAAAGGACATTCGGGCTATTTGTTCGAAAAGTTCGTTGAACCTGATTATTCTAAGATTCAACAATACGCGGAATCTATAAAACAATTTGCCATTAGCCATCCAGAAGCGAACACCACCTTTATGCTCGCACCTACATCGGTTGGCATTTACGCTGACCGGTTACCCTGGCTAGCTCCAAACTACTCTCAATCTAAGGTAAATCAATATATCGCTGATTACGTGCGGGGCAGCGTGTCGTTTATGGATGGATTTGAGTTCCTGAGCCCATATGCTTCAGAACCGATTTACTATCGAACCGATCACCATTGGACGACGAATGGTGCCTACTTAGCTTATGTAGCTTATGCCGAGAAGATGGGCTGGCATCCTTTGTCCAAGAAGGAATTCCATATTCAAACCGTGAGCAATTCGTTCCTAGGAAGTTACCATACCCGGAGTCAGTTTAACGGTGTAACCCCGGATTCCATTGAAGTCTACAAGCCTATTCAGCCCATATCGACCGAGATGTATATCGCAGATACAGGCGAAGCGTTAACGAACATGTATGATGCCAGCTTTTTAGAGAAAAAAGATCAATATTCCTACTTCTTAAGCGGGGTTCATGCCCTTATGAAGCTTACAAGCAAGCTTGATCCACATGTTATTAAACAAGAGAAGCTGTTAGTTATCAAAGACTCCTATGCTCATAGCGTAATCCCATTCCTAACACTACATGTGCCAGAAATCCATGTGATCGACATGCGTTATTATAACGGTAGCATCAGCGACTATATGTCCGAGAATGGCATTAAGGACGTGCTATTACTCTTCAATACAGCCACTTTTATTGACAATTCTGCACTCTTGAAATTGGATACGAAGAAAAGATAATAATCAGGTAGTGTTTCAAAGGTAAAAAAGCTAACGCCAGTTGAGTACTGACGTTAGCTTACCGTTTAGGGTCTTTTTTCAATGTCTACACAAATCTATTTACTTTTGAGTCTAGTTTGTATAGTTATCAAAATATCCTTGTATAAAGATAATAGGTGTGCCTTTATCTCCACTTCCAGAAGTTAAATCGGATAGAGAACCGATAAGATCAGTCAATTTTCTAGGTGTAGTACCTTGTGCTTCCATCGCTCCAACTAGATCCGTTTCTTTATTGCTAATATATTGAGATATAGCCTGTTTAAGTTCTTCACCTCTTAAATCAGCAAAGTTATTATCAGCAAGATACTTTAACTTTACTTCATTAGGTGTACCATCAAGTCCAGATGTGTAAGCTGGGGATACAACTGGATCAGCAAGTTCCCAAATTTTACCTACAGGGTCTTTGAATGCTCCATCTCCATAAATCATAACTTCAACATGTTTGCCCGTTTTTTCTTTAAGCATATGCTGTATTTTATCAACGATAGGTTGGCAATTACGTGGGAACAGTTTAACACTATCTTCTGTTGATTTATTTGATCCTAACAGACCATATGCTTCATTACATCCGCTGCCATCAATAGAGTCTGACAAGATGTTATCGAGGCTATAAATTTTTTCTCCACCATTTGCTTTTAATATTTTCTTTGTTCTGAATCTCGTATGAATATCACAAGTCAGAACATTTTTGGTGTACTCTAGAATGGTTTTTGGATTATTCGAGAAAATAACCTCGCATTCCACACCATATTCTTCAATTAACGATTTATAGTAATCAATATAATCAACACCCGTAAAGGTATGCTTCTCGTATCCAAAATGTTCGCGGAATTGCTGTTCTGTTAAAACATCTGTCCAAGGATTAATTCCTTTTTCATCAAGCATGTCTAAATCCACTAAGTGATTTCCAACTTCATCAGATGGATAGCTGAGCATTAAAACAATTTTTTTAGCCCCTTTTGCAATACCACGAAGACAGATTGCAAAACGATTACGACTTAAGATCGGGAATATGACGCCAACCGTTTCTTCTCCAAATTTGGAACTAACATCTTTTGCAATATGATCGATCGTAGCATAATTACCTTGAGCACGAGCAACGATGGATTCTGTTACAGTAACGATATCTTTATCATTAATGCTAAAACCTTCAACTTCTGAAGCTTTCAGCACACTATCTACAACGATTTCTTCTATACTGTCCCCTCGATTTACTATTGGGCAACGGAGACCTCTAACTACTGTTCCGACCACTCTTTCCAATATAATCGCTCCTTATAACTATCAAAGTTAATTTAATGACGTAATGTGTATATTTGTAATATACATCAATCTAATGGTATAAGTGAAATTAATATATCGAATAATAGGTATAAGAGGTGCTTATATAATGAGCAAATTAGATTTATATAAAGTGTTTTGTATGGTAGCAAAAAGTAAAAGCTTTTCCAAAGCGGCTAATGATCTTTACATGACACAACCAGCGGTTAGTCAAGCGATCATGCAATTGGAAAGAGAGCTGGATACTCGTCTTTTCACCAGAACGCCTAAAGGAGTATTTTTAACCAACGAAGGCAGTCTTTTATTTGAATATGCGAATTCGGCTATTAATTTAATTCACGTTGGAGAAGAAAAGATTTTGGAATTTAAAAATTTAACGACAGGTGAGTTGAAAATAGGTGTTGGTGATACGATTTCCAGGTATTTTTTACTTCCCTATTTAGAGGCCTTTCATAATAGATATCCTAATATTAAGTTTAAGATTGTTAATGGTACAACACTTGAGATTTGCGCCATCATAAAATCAGGAGAGGTGGATATTGGAATTTGTAATTTTCCACTTGAAGATCCTGCATTAGAACTAAGACCATGTATTGATATTCAAGATATTTTTGTTTACGGGGAGAAATTCAAAGAAATATTATCCGGACCTATGAGCCTTGATAAGGTAGTAAAACTGCCATTAATCTTTCTTGAATCGAAATCGAATTCCAGAAAGTATGTAGAAGATTATATGATGTCTAAAGGAATAAAGATTTCGCCAGATTTTGAATTAGGCTCACATGATCTGCTATTGGAATTTGCAAAAATCAATTTAGGGGTAGCTTGTGTGACGAGAGAGTTCTCCCGAGAGTATTTAGATAAAGGATTATTGTATGAAGTTCAATTAACGCAGGAAATACCAAAGAGAAGTATAGGCGTATGTTTTTTAAAAAGTGTATCTCTATCGCCAGCATCAACAAAATTTGTTGAGATACTAGAAAATAAACGAGGTCAGGAGCATTTTGCCAAAATGCAATAAGCCATGCTGGCCAGATTGCTGAAAACCAATCTGATCGAAGTGTTCGCTCGTATATACGGGAAAAGGCACGGTTACTCACGAAAAATGAGGAGACCGTACCTTTTTTCTGCTCAGCTATTGCTCTTGGACAGAAGCATAGGCTCTGCCGTGATTAACGCGTGTGGTTTTCCTTTGGTACGCATTGTTCCGTATGAGGGCAAAGATAATGAGCAACGTTCCGAAAAGTTCATAATTGCTGATTTGGTAGCCTTGAAGAGCCATAATAACGAATGTGGTAATGGGAACAAAATTAATAAATAATATACCGTTAAGCGGTGATAATAATTTGATCCCTAGATTCCAGCAGAGCAAGGCTGCTAGCCCTGGCAATAAAATCATGAAGGACATTTCATATTTAATCGAGAGTATCGTGTGCCATGTAGGAACGGGAAGCAAATGAAAGACGGAGGCAAGCGTAACGATGACGAAAGACACAGCGCTTCCTAGCAAGCAGGTTAGAGTAGAATAGCGCAGAATCGACCAATCCTTAAATCGGCTTCCTCCCATGGAATACACCACCCATCCCATAACTCCCACAAAAATCAGAAATAAAGGAACAAGATGTTGTCCAGCCATTCTGAAAAAGGCAAGTTCCCCGTTGGTGATAACTAGTAAAGCACCGGTAAGTGCGATAGCTACACTCGTGAGCGTGTATTTATTCGGAGTTTTTTTTGTCGTGATCCACAAGACCATAATGGATATCATCGGCATGAGTACTTCCATAATAGAGGCGGCGACCGTACCTGACTCCCCCATGAGCTGCTGTCCGAGGAAGATGCACATATTATAGACCGTAAATGCCATCGTTCCAAAAAACAATAAAGTCTTGCCCCTTCCCTCCATGCGGAATGACGCTCTCCCCTCTTTCACCCACAGTAACACGCTGAGGATGACGGCAACCACGAAATAACGGATAAACGAAAAATAGAATGGATCAATTTGCTGTAATGCTATGTGTGCAACGGGAAACATAGCTCCCCATGACATACTTGCGATCAGGCACAGCATGGACCCGATGACGATTTGTTTTTTTAACATGTAGTATCTTCTCCCTATCAAGATGCTGCCATCATTTTTGTCTGTATATAACATCATAGGAGGGAGTGGATCTATAGTAAAATGATTGATAATCAAGTTTACTATCATTTATAATGATGTCTGGCGCGAGAGGTATACGCATCAGAGAGGAGATGTTGGATTGGAGTTTAATGATTTGAAAATTTTTCAGACGGTTGCTAAATACGGAAGCGTCAGTAAAGCCGCTTTGGAGCTAAATTACGTTCAATCCAATGTCACAGCCAGAATTAAGCTGCTTGAGAAAGAGCTTCGGACGCCATTGTTCTATCGGCATAAGCGAGGGATGACCTTAAACCCGGAAGGAAAGCGGTTGTTAGAACAATCGAGGGTGATCTTGTCGGGAATAGAGGAAATGAAGCGCACATTTCAAGATAAATCGAACCCCTCCGGTGTCCTGGAGATTGGCATTGTGGAGACCGTGATGGCTCTTCCAGATATTTTAGCCTCTTATTATAGTAAGTACCCCAATGTTGAATTATCCTTAAAAGCCGGGGTTACCGATCTTTTGGTACAGCAGGTAATCGATATGAAGCTGGATGGAGCCTTTGTAACAGGGCCTATCAAACATCCATTAATCGAACAGGTTGAGGTTATTCAAGAAAAGATGGTACTTGTTACCAAAGAAAAAAGCTTTTCCATAGAGGAAATGACAAAAAAGCCTTTATTGTTATACAAAAAAGGGTGCGGGTATCGCGAAAGACTGGAAAGCTGGATGAAGGCGGAGGGAATTATCCCTAAACAGATCATGGAGTTTGGAACGTTCGGGACGATCATAGGCAGTGTAGCTGCAGGAATAGGAATCACGATTATCCCGGAATCATCCATTACCGATATGGTTGCCAATGGAACTGTATTCTGCCATAGCGTACCTGAACCTTACCATGAAATCACGACTATTTTTATTCGGCGAAAAGATTCATATATAACGAGTACATTACAATGTTTTATGGATGAAATTGTTGCTCGAACTAGACTGGAACATGAATGATCGAGTATGCACTTCTTGCCGGGCTACAAGCCGGCGAGAAGCTTTTTTTCGATGGTTTGAGCGCTAATTTTGACCAATCAACCTAAGAACGACATTTTTATACATCCTAAAATATCCCAACATATGATAAAATGAAAATAAAAAAGTTGGGGAGGCATTTAATTGATAGGTCGTAGCGGAAATCCGACACTCAACGACGAAACGTTTGAGAAGAGCAGACATTACAATGGCCAAGAGACGATGACGATCGGCGGAACGGTGAACAAATCGTTCATGCTGCTAGCGCTGCTCATAGGGGCGGCTGTCATATCTTGGGCTATGTTTTTTAATGGGTACGATGTATTCCCTTATATGATCGGCGGTGCGATTGGCGGCTTGATTCTGGCGCTGATCATTAGCTTTAAGCCAACGGCAGCACCGTATTTGGCGCCGATCTATGCGATTTTGGAAGGTTTACTTCTTGGGGCTTTATCGGCTAATTACGAATCATTATATTATGGCATTACACTGCAGGCAGCTTTGCTGACGATGTGTGTATTCATGGGTATGCTGCTTGCCTACAAGACCGGCCTTATCAAGGCGAGTGAGGGCTTCAAGCGAGGTGTCATCGCAGCTACGGCAGGGATCGCACTTGTATATCTGCTTAGTTTCGTGCTCCGCTTGTTCGGTATGACGGTGCCGTATTTGCATGACAGCACCCCGATTGGGATCGGGATTTCGATTGTCATTGTCATTATTGCGGCTCTGAATTTCGTGTTGGACTTTAACTTTATCGAAGAGGGGGCCAAGCAGGGCGCACCGAAATATATGGAGTGGTACGGCTCCTTCGGTTTATTGGTCACTCTCGTATGGCTGTACATAGAGATCATCCGTCTGCTTGCGAAGCTGGCGAACCGGGATTAATTTAAAACATTGCACTTATAAAAAAAGCTGTCGAGTCTTTCTCGACAGCTTTTTTGTCCTCATTTTCGATACGAATAAATACACACCATTCTTAATCTGCTTCAGCACTTTGCTCCAGCCGATCTGGCTCTTCCAAGGCCGAGGCGGCAAGTGTTTTTTCAATCCGAGTATGTAACTGCTCTGTCTGCAGATCACTTTTGATCTCATGAATGGACATCAATACTTTCTCTACGATATCCCTATGTAAATCGCGGCTGTTTTTATAAAGCAAATAAAGCATAGTAGCAATAATCTCGTCGCATGTATAGATTGTTTTATTATGTAAATAAACATTTATAGTTTGTTAAGTATTTATCGCTTCTCTTTTAAGCTTGGAGTGAGGTGATATCGATGAACGAAATTATTCGACGGCTGGGTAAGCGAATTCGTCAACTGCGAAAACAACAGGGGATTAGCCAGGACACGCTTGGAGAGCGTTCCGGATTACATAACAACTATATAGGTCAAGTAGAACGTGGCGAGAAGAATGTAACAATAGATAGTCTGTCCAAGATTGCGGCCGGCTTGGATGTTTCCATGGAAGAGTTGTTCCGCTACATTGACCCGATGAAACAGCCGGAAAATAGGACAAATCAACGAACTGTTGTCCTCCCGGTCTACCGAAGATCAAACCATGATCTTAAGCGTAATGAAGCGCATTTTTGAATGGGAAGAAAGTAAACACAAAGGGCCTCAGTCATGACGACTCAGGCTCCTTACAGTCTATCCGGTTTTGCTTGCCAAGCCAGACTAACCTTCCTTTACCCCCGGCTCACAAACCTCCTGATATTGCCCGCTTTCACTACTTTAACTCCCCTTGCCAAAAGATCATTATCGCTTACGATCCAGGTATGATCTGTGGAATTTTTCCTGCGGATGGCAGCAAAATGGCGTGGATTACCCGCATAAATCTTAAATCCTCTAGCCAGGCTGTTCGAGCAGAATTTTACGCATTCGCCCCGAGTTTGATTGGGGAAGTGGACTTTGCTGAATACGCGCTTTTTTACGAGAAGGGTTGCTCCTTGGACCATGGAAACATATTGATCAGCCTTTTGATAGTAACGGTGCAGGAGCAATTTTTTACCACTCAGGTACATATAGTGGGCTCGTTTGCCTACGATATCGGCATGGGTCTTCGCCATGAGCCGCATGCTATCCGTTAAATAATCGGGAGCATAATAATCGTCATCGTCGAACTTGGCAATGTAGCTATACTTGGATAATTGAACTCCATAATTGAGGCAGCTGCCGAGTGATGCATGATCCGGTAAGCTGAATATTCTTACGTTCTTATAGAATTTGGCCGCCTGAATATATTCGCTGATCTTAAGGCTGTCGTTGTTTAAGATGACGATAAGCTCTTTATTCGTATAATTTTGTCTGTTGTAATTGTGAAAAAGGGTCTCCATACAGTACCGCCGCTTGGTGCAAGTAATGATAGAAACAGCCTGCTGACCTCGATAAATACCCCGTCCCGCCATGTTAATCACCCGTTGGCTTTCTTTGTACGAATTTCTTGTAGTTCTTTACATTCGGGATGACTTTATGGTGCGCAAGCAGTTCTTGATCGCTGATGATCCAGGTATGGCCCGATGAGTTTTTTCTCCGAATGGCGACAAAATTGTATTTTCCTCCGGAATAAACCTTGTACCCCTTCCTTCTGCTTCTTAGGCAAAACAGGTCATCTTCCCCAACGTTTTGATTAGGAAACCGAACCTTGTTGAACACTCCCCGTTTAAAGACCAACGTAGCGCCTGGCAGTCTGGCGGCAGGTCGAAACTCTTCGTGTGGGAAACGGAGGATGAGTTTTTTGGACCCACGTAAATACATATAATGGCTCCGCTTTCCTAAGACATCGGCATGGGTTCTTTGAATTGCCTGCAAGCTATCCTTCAAATAATAGGGAGAGTAATAGTCGTCATCATCAAACTTAGCGATGTAGCTGTACTTCGTCTTCTTGCCGGCATAGTTCAAACAAGCGCCGAGAGAGTAATGCTCCGGGACGCGGAAGACTTGTATGTTTCGATGTTTTTTGGCTAAGCGTTTATAAGGCGCAAGAGGTATTTTATTGTCGTTGACTACAATGATGAGCTCTTTCTTGGCATGGTGCTGCCTGATGTAATTAGCAAACAGGTTTCCTATATAACCCTGTCGATTCGTGCAGGTAATAATGGAAACTCCGTGCTGCTTCATAGTGTTTCTTGGGCCGGCTTCCATTACATCACTCCCTTTACCCGTAAATTCCATCCTATCTCACTCTAAAATATGAAAATGAAAAATAAGAGGAACGGCATATCTACCAATCCAATAACGAAAAAAACAAACCCTGAAAAAGACAGAGTTTATCGATTGATTAAGGCAGGCAAAACAATCACTATCTACGTTATCAAAGTCGGTAGTGATTGAAATGCCGGATTTTATCGAATCGTATCCAAAAATGATTTCATCTGCGAGGATAACCAACGGTCCCGGTGATAGCAGGCATAAACGGATCGGCGGGGGAACGAGCCGGGTAAAGGAAGCAATGCGAGTAGCCCTCGTTCCACTTCGTCGGCAACCGACATACGGGAGATGAAAGAGATGCCTTCACCAAGCATGACGGCTCGCTTAATGGCCTCAAGCGAATCCAGCTCCATTCCGATCCGAAGCTGCAGGCCGTAAGTTGTCGCCCATTGCTCTGTCATTTGGCGAGTCGTGGACTCGGTTCCGTGATATATAAAACGCTCTGCGGCAATCGCTTGCGGGTTAATGGCGGGCTGATCCGCCAAAGGGTGGTTGGTTGGCAGGACGATCCCGAGTTCATCGTCGCACACGGTGATCTGGTGGAGCATGGGGTCCTCAAAGGGCTGTGAGGAGATGAAGCCGATATCGATACTGTGATCAAGCAGCAAACTTCGAATGGCAGGCGCCGGTTTTATGAACATGCGGAACGTAATGCCGGGATACGTCTCGGAGAAGCGGCTCATCAGGTCAGGCAGAATGTAAGTACCAGGCACGTAGCTGGCTCCGATCGTCAACGTTCCCTTATTCATTTCGCGATATTCCTGCACGATACGGTGCGCTTCCTGAGTGAGCGCCTGGATTTTCGTCGCATAGTGAAGCAGCGCGGTTCCGGCATCTGTCAATAGCACTTTCCCCGTTCGCATCTCAAAGAGCTGCACGCCAAACTCCTTCTCCAAGCTTTTCATATGAAACGTAATCGTAGGTTGACTTACGCCCATGGCATCCGCAACCGCCGTAACCTTCTTATGTTTAGCGATCTGCACAATGACTTCCAGCTTTACTAAATTCATAATCGATTCCTCCCCGCCCCTATTATAGATAAAATCTATGGGAACTAATAGATGCTAATATAATATATTACACCTGTCTTACAATGGCCTAATATAACGTTGATATAAATCAATTATCCTAAGGACAGGTTGATCGATAGAAAGGGAAAGCCATGAATATAACACTTGAGCAATTGTCCAAATCGTTCGCCGGAACAAAGGCGCTGCATCCGCTTGATTTGCAAATCCGTTCAGGAGAGTTTACAGCGCTGCTCGGCCCGTCGGGTTGCGGCAAAACGACATTGCTGCGGCTGATTGCAGGATTGGAAACGCCGGATCACGGAGAGATTCTAATGGGCGAAGAGTGCGTTTTCTCCTCGAAGCGGAGAATCTTCAAGCCCGTTCATAAGCGGGGACTCGGCATGGTGTTTCAGGATTTTGCATTATGGCCTCATATGACGGTGTTCGAGAATGTGGCCTTCGGACTTCGGGCTATGAAAGCTACAGGAGAGCTGCGGGAGCGCGTACTGGAGGCGATCCGTGCGGTACGTCTACAAGGGTTTGAAGACCGTTATCCGGGCCAGCTGTCCGGCGGACAGCAGCAGCGCGTTGCATTTGCCAGGGCCATCGCGATCCGGCCCCGCGTCATTCTGTTCGACGAGCCGCTCAGTGCACTCGATGCCATGCTTCGGGACGAAATGCGCGAAGAACTTACTGGCCTCGTTCGTTCTATCGGGCTGACCGCCGTGTACGTCACGCACGATCAGACGGAGGCGATGGCGATGTCCGATCAGATTATCGTTATGCAGCAAGGGCGCGTGATGCAGAAAGGGACGCCCGAGGACATCTATCATCGTCCGGCGGTTCCTTATGTTGCCCGATTCGTAGGCAAGTCGAATTGGCTCCAGGCCGATTGCGCCATGGTGCGCCCCGAACATGTCCAATGGGCGGGGGCTTCGGACAGCCTATCCCGGAATGCGGTAATCTGCGGTGTCAGTTATGTCGGTGAGCGGTATGAGATGCAATTGGAGCTTGAAGATGCCTCAGTGTGGACGGTGTATCATTCGGAACGGATGAAGATTGGGGAGCGTGTAACCGTCTACGTATCCCCGAAGCATGTGCATTCTTTCCACAATGACAAGGAGGAAGAAAAACGATGAAATTTCAGAAAATGTATGTTCGCTTTGCGGGTTTTGCCGCGGCCTGGATGCTGGTGATGGGGCTGTTAACCGCTTGTGGAGGCGGAGCCCAAGGAGGAGCGCAAGCAGGAGGGAATTCTGCCGAACCCGCCAAGGAGCAGCCAGAATCGAAGGTGGCGACAGCGAGCGGTAAGGTTGTTGTTTATACAGCGGGTCCCGCAGGACTTGCGGACAACATCCTTGCGGGTTTCGAAGCGAAGACCGGCCTGAAGGTGGAGCAGTTCCAGGGGACGACTGGCAAGGTATTGGCTCGGCTGGAAGCGGAGAAGAGCAATCCGGTTGCGGATGTCGTTGTGCTTGCTTCCTGGCCGTCTGGAATGTCGATGAAGAACGACGGTTGGACGCAGAGCTATCCTGACGCCGAGAATGCCGATAAGCTTCAAGAGTCTTGGGTCGACAAGGACCGTCACTTGTTCGGTTATAGCGCATCTGCGCTCGGAATTACATATAACACCGACTTAGTGAAAACTACGCCGAAGGATTGGGCTGATTTCAGCAAACCGGAGTGGAAGGGCACGGTAAATATCCCCGATCCGTCATTGTCCGGATCAGCGCTTGATTTCATTTCCGGTTACCTGAATGAGCAGGGTGAGGGAGGCTGGACGTTGTTTGAAGCACTGAAGGCTAACGGCATCGCCATGGCTGGAGCGAACCAGGAGGCGCTTGATCCCGTGGTGACGGGAGCCAAGAGCGCGGTCATGGCCGGCGTAGACTATATGGCCTACAGCGCAAAAGCGAAGGGTGAGCCAGTAGACATCGTGTACCCGGAGAGCGGGACCGTGATGAATCCGCGTCCGGCGATGATTTTGAAGGATTCACCGAATGTGGAGAATGCCAGACTGTTCATCGACTACTTGCTGTCCGACGAAGCACAAGGTCTCGTAGCGAATGCCTATCTGCTCCCGGGCCGCGTCGACATCCAGGCGAAGGATCGCGCTCAAGTGGCGGACATTAAGCTGCTGAAGTACGACTGGAACTGGATGATGGAGCAGGGAGAAGACATTACCAACAAGTTTTTAGGCATCTTTAAATAACGGACGTGATGACTCAGATGCTGCGATTCGCAAACCGCTTGTTCCATCAAAAGGGAGTGGCCTTAGCGATTATTCTTCTCTTGGCGGCCATCGGCCTCCCCCTTTTCCTGGTTCTGCTCAAAAGTTTTTTTCCTGACGATCATTTCGACGTATGGGCGCCACTGAACGTGATCCTTGACACCGACTTGCGCGGCGTACTTTTTAATTCGCTTTGGATGGGCTTTTGGGTGGTGGCGGGTGCTACGGCACTTGCCTTTCCTATGGCCTTCCTTTCGGTGAAAACAAGTATCGGACAGAAAAAATGGCTTGACATCATTCTTATTGTTCCGTTCATGACGCCGCCATATATCGGTTCGATGGGCTGGATTTTGTTTATGGAGAAGCGTGGGTTTCTGGAGCAGATGGTTCCGGCTGCGCAGGCGGTGACGCCTTATTTTTTCAGCCTGTTCGGGATGGTCGCTATCATGAGCCTGCACCTGTTTCCGTTTCTCTATCTGATCCTGCGCAATGCGTTAATGCGGATCGGGGCAGGGTATGAGGAGGCTGGCGCGGTTCATGGGGCGCCGTTTCTCTATCGTCTGCGCCGCATCGTCCTTCCGCTGCTGCTCGGCAGTTATGCCATGGGGGCGCTGCTCGTATTCGTGAAGACCATTGCGGAATTCGGAACGCCGGCCACCTTCGGAAGGAAGATAGGGTATTATGTGCTGACCACCGAGATTCACCGATACACCTCAAGCTGGCCCATCGATTTCGGCAAGGCAACAGCTTTATCGTCGGTGCTGCTAACGACTTGCTTGGTATTCTGGTATATGCAGAGCGTGATCACACGAAGATTTCAGTACCAAACCTTGGGGGGAAAAGGAAGCCGCGCGGCAGCGCGGCCCACGTCCAGGTGGCGCCTCGCTCTAGCGTGGGGATACGTTGCTGTGCTGCTCGGCCTCTCCATAGGGGTTCCCTATTTCTCCATCATCGTTGCATCCTTCCAGAAGCTGAGAGGAGACGGCCTGTCATGGGACAATTTCACATTGTCTCATTACCAAACGCTGCTCGGCTTTGGCTCAACAGGTTTGGAATCGTTACTTAACAGCTTGGGACTCGCATTGGTGTCTGCAACGATCGCGGTATTGCTGGGGACGTTCCTGGCGCTGAAAATTGGGAGTGCTGCGACAAGACCGCAGCGTGTTGTCGATCTGTTTAGCCTGCTTCCCAATACCGTGCCGGGGATCGTAACGGTCGTTGGGCTGATCCTGCTCTGGAACGCGCCGTGGATGCCGATTCCGCTGTATAACACCTACGGTATGGTGGTCCTGACCTATGTCGTCTTCTTTCTTCCGTACAGTGTACAGTACATTAAGTCGAGCTTGAGTCAGATCGACCAAACGCTGCTGCAAGCGGGGCGAGTGTTTGGGGCAGGATCCTGGTACACTTTTCGAAGAATTTTGCTGCCGCTACTTGTGCCGGGCATCTTAGCGGGATGGATGATGACCTTTACGATTTCCATTCGCGAATTGGTCGCGTCTCTGATGATACTGCCGCCATCGATGCAGGTATCGGCAACTTATATATTTTCGCAGTTTGAGCAAGGGGATGTATCGCTGGGCATGGCGATGGCGGTCGTGTCCGTCGGTTTGACGACAATTGTCCTGGCCATCATGAATTATATCAACGCAGACAGGAAGTGATGGAATGTTAACAGCCGCTGTATGGGGCGGCGCAGGAGAGCATGGCCGTTCTTGTTATCTTATCGAGTGTGGTGGTGTGTCGGTATTATTGGATTGCGGTGTGAAAAAGACCGGCATCGGTGAGTATCCGCTCTTTGATCGTTCCAAGGTTTCAAGCTTATCTACCGTGTTCTTATCCCATGCGCATGAGGATCACTCCATGGCAATACCGATGCTGTACCGAATGGGGTACGAAGGTGAAGTATGGACGACCCGGGCTACGTTGAATCAACTGCCGGCGTACTATGAAGCGTGGGAAAAGCAAGTCAGGAGCAAAGGCGGCGTTTTGCCGTACGAAAAGACCGACAGAGAGCGGGTCCGTTATCGCTGCATGGAGGAGTCGGCTGCTGCCGGCACTTGGTTTGAAACGGCTCCCGGGATTCGCGTCTGCTGGGGACCGAGCGGCCACTTGGCAGGCTCGATATGGTTATTGATTGAGATGGGTGGACAGCGGGTGTTTTACTCGGGAGACTATTGTGGAGAATCCAGTCTGCTCCAGGCTAATTTACCAAGCGGGTCCGATCTGGAAGACATATCGCTCGCGATCGTGGATGCGGCCTATGGATCCAGACCAGAGGTACAGGAGCAAGAGCTTCAGCGATTGCTCGGGACCATCTCGGAGGTGTCGGACCGGGGAGGACATGTGCTGCTGCCTGTACCCGTATACGGTCGCGGGCAAGAGCTCCTGCCGATCATTGCAGCGTCTCTTCCCGAGATTCCGATCGTGTGCGAGGAGACACTTCTGCATGGCTTTCGTGAACTTGCAGCCTTCCAGGACTGGTTAAAGCCTGGCGCTCTTGAACGAACACGGCAAGCCATTCGCAGCGTGGCCACTTTCGTTGCAGATGCCGAAGGGGTTCAGGCTGCTCTCGCCGGTCCGCCTTCGATATTCTTCGCGCCAGACGGCTTGCTGCAAACATCGATTGCCCGGCAATACTACCGGGCTTTGTCCGAGGACCCGCGCCACGCGATCCTGTTCACCGGGCACCTCTACGAAGGCAGCTTCGGTGCCAAGGTCTGGCGGAAGCATAATGGCATGGACAAGACAGGCGCTGCAACGCTATTTGGATGCGAGGTGCAGCGATTTCGATATAAGGTGCATCAAGGATTGCCGGATGTAAGGCGTATGTTAGAGCGGATTCGCCCACTTCAGACCCTGCTCGTTCATGCGGATAAAGGGGAGACGGACCTGCTCGCGGCACGCTTAGTTGAGGAGGGCTTCACCGGGCTGCATTCTCTCGTTCCTGGGAAACAGCTGCTCGTAGTATAGGGAAAGCGAAAAAACATGTGAGGGAGAGGATTGTGAATGATTGGAAAACGGTTAACCCGAAAGTGGCTGGTCTTGATGCTTGTTATGGTTCTTCCCACGACGATGCTTGCACCTGCAACCATGCAAGGTGCCGCTTTAGAGCCGATGACGCCGAATTACGAGCTTAAGGTATTTCTGGATCCGGCGGTGGTGCTTGACGGGAACAAAGAGCTTAAATCTGATGTCATGGCGTATTTCAACATGTCGACCACCGCTGAGAAGATGGCCGTTCAGTTCATGGATACGGAGAATCTGGATCTGAATCAGGCGGGTTGGTCAGTACGCATCCGCAAGAAAGAAGCTTACACTGACGAAAAGTTTGAGCTTGTATATAAGAAGCGTTATCCAATCATGAACGGAGATATCGATGGGGCGTTGATGCTAGCTGCTTCGGAAGGCTTTGAGGCTAGCGATACGAATTATGAAGCACAGGTCGATTGGGGATATCAGAAACAGACGCTGAGCATCAGCCGGAAGAAGACCATTAAGAAATCCGGGTACGAAGGAATGGAGCTGCCTACGCCCAAGGATTCAAGGAACTGGACGATTTCTGAAGCACCGGGCAAATTTGACAATTGGCTCGGATCCGGCTGGGGGACTGGCCGATTGGCGGAGGTACACAAGGCGCGAGGCCCGGTAGATGCGAAACGGCATGTCGGCACTTGGAATGGAATAGAGACTTATGTAGAGGTATGGCAGTTGCTGAACAGCACCGGGACAGGTTTCGACTACATTGTGGAGGCTTCGTTCAAGTTGGATTCATCTACGGAGGCAGCCGCGAAAAAAGCGGGTTTTGAGGCTGATATGGCCGCTGCGGGATGGTTCCTGCCCGTGGATCAGCTGAAGACGCAGCTCATACTGGAACGATATTAAGCGCTAAGGTGCAGGCCCCTTGTCCGGTTCTTCGGACAAGGGGCTTGTTGCGCCTCAAGAAATATCAAGGCCATTGTCAGCAGAATGAAACCAGGATCCTTGCATAGAGTTTGCAGAGCAGTTATAGTTCAAACTCCTGCTTACCGCGTTGTTCAAGATCTCGGGCGGTTTGACTTTGTTCAACGTTGTTTTGGTCCTTAAAGGTTCCCATTGCCCAATCATAAACCGGGTTTGTCACACCGAACCAGTAATTTTCATTTTTAAAATGATGCCATAAATGAATTTTCTTCATCCAACGTCCCCACGGAGAAATTGGCTTTACTGGACGATGGGCTATATAATGCTTCCACTCATAAAACAATAAAAAAATCATAACACCGGCGATAAAAGCATTCGTGATTACGAGATTTGAAGACATGAAGTAGGCAGCCACTCCGGCGATCGCCATGTTCGGCAACGAGTACCATAAAGGCAGAAATAATAAATTCAAATCATTAGGACTTGAATGATGATCGTAATGTAAGCGTTTAATTAACTTTAAGAAAAATGCATTTTTTGGTGTCTTAATATGAAAGAGAAATCTGTGGGTCAAGTATTCAATGATTGAATAGGAAATCATCCCTATTACGAATGCGATGCAGGTCCCTACAGATGTTAGATTAGGAATCATAAATCCAAAACTAATGAAGAAGAGACCACTCATGATGAATATGTCAGGGAAGAAGAAAAATTCTTTAACATACTTGGTTTTCATTCATACCGCCTCCATTCTTCATAATTCTTGTCTATTTCTCCACAGGGACAAACTTTTCTCCAGCGTTTTCCAGACAATTCTCTCGGTTTCGGTGGTAGCTCCCAATCCAATGCTGCATAAAGATGCGCATCATCCTTAAAATGTTCTAAATGGGCAAGGAGGAAAGATATTCATCAGCGAAGTCAGATTTCCCTTGCTCATCCCTCCCATAATACGAATATGCATAGAAATCTGGCGGTATTACAAAATTACTAATTGTGGTAATACTACAATTATATAACAATCCAAATTGTTTAAAATCAGCGATTGACCAAAAGTTTGGCAATACCAGCATCCTGAGAGTTTCCTACAAAAAGTGGATGTGCAAATGCAGCGTCTCTTCCCGAGATTCCGATCGTGTGCGAGGAGACACTTCTGCATGGCTTTCGTGAACTTGCAGCCTTCCAGGACTGGTTAAAGCCTGGCGCTCTCGAACGAACACGGCAAGTGATTCGCAGCGTGGCCACTTTCGTTGCAGATGCCGAAGGGGTTCAGGCTGCCCTATCTGGTCCGCCTTCGAAAGTAGTTCATATTTCTCTTGCCCAATAGTTATTGTAGGATCTATTATGGATTACGAAGATGACCGATGAGCCAACCAAGCACTTAATGATATGGAAAAAAAAGCATAGTATTTAAGCTCAAAAGAAGGAGGATAATTATTATAAACAAAAGATGCTTTTAGGCAATCAGTATGGGGATCATCAATCGGCTAATTACATAAAGTAGAACATCCTTTGCTGTAGTTTACCTGCCGAAGGCTACTTTTAAGGAGAAAATGAAATGCAAGTATATGTAATGCCTATTTTCGTTGCATTATCAGTTTGTTTTTTGTTAGCGGCAGTTCTAACGTTTCCATGGACAGTTTATCAATATCGTAAACATGGATACTTTAGCTTTTGGAAAACACTGCTTATTTTAAGCTTTATCTTTTATGGGTTAAGTGCTTTCTTTTTAGTGATTTTTCCAATACCCAGTGTTCGGAATAATTGTGTTTCGATTGATTCGGGTGCAAATTTCATTCAGAGTCGTCCTTTTCAATTTATTCGGGATATCACACGTGAAACGGGATTTCATTGGTCTGTCCCTTCAAGTTATATCGATTTGTTAACAACGCGAGCCTTTTATCAAATGTTTTTTAATGTTTTGCTACTATTTCCTTTGGGTGTTTTTTTGAGATACTTCTTTAAGAGTAAAGCTAAATGGTTATATGCTACTCTTATTGGATTTGGTGTTTCGCTGTTCTTTGAAATAACCCAACTAACCGCATTATATGGTTTTTTTAAATGTCCTTACCGTATTTTTGATGTAGATGATTTACTGACCAATACTACTGGGACTTTACTGGGCTTTCTACTTGCTCCCATGTTTTTGGTGTTAATTCCATCAAGAGAAATTCTGAATGAGCAGAGTCACTTCTTTAATAATCAAAGAAGAGCAACTTTTGGTTCTCAACTTATTGAGGTTCTTCTAAATATTATTTTTACCAGAGTGATTACAAGTTTTATTTTTGGGTTGCTAAAAAGACCAGGAATATTTGTTGAAGAGATTATTTTTGCCATCGTTTTCTTTGTACTTATGGTAGTTATTCCTGTAATATGGAAAGGAAATACAATTGGTTCTGCAATTGTTCGTATGAAATTACTTCCGGAAAAGGGGAATTGGTTAGGAAGTTTCAGCCGACGTTACTTCATTGTCTATATACCTATGTTGTGTTCAACATTATCGAAAATATTTTCTAATAATATAGGTGAAGATCTTCTAGGGCCTGTCTTCAAACCTAAGCCAACCAAACCATAATGGAAGCCAGTGT